>NZ_DOPT01000107.1:53538-65226 GCF_003512625.1 Herpetosiphon sp.
AGAGGGGTTGGGGGTGAGGGAATTCTTTATGCCGCGCTGCGCCGCGCATTCCACCACAGTTTGAGCCGTGTGAAGGCGCTGCGTTGAGCAAAAACCCATTCGATCAACACAAAAATTAATGCGGCCAAAGCTAACCAACGCCACCACTCTTCACGGCCTGCTTTGGCTTGGGTGGTTTCACTTGAGCCAACTTGACCACCACCAATTTGGGCAACATCGAGCACCTGAACTGGGGTGATTTTGGCTTCGCTTTCGCGATAGGCATTGACCACGTAGCGCTGGGTTTTACTGACCACGCCATCGCGTAGCAATTCGACGCTGTAAATGCCAGCTTGGTTCATCAAACTGCCATCAAAACTAATCAAGCCATTGTTTGGCGTGGCTTCGTGGGTTTCGCCATCGGGCTGAATCAAGCGCACGCCGCTAATATCATTGGTTACTGCAAAGGCTAATTCTTGATCAGGCGGCAAAATCGCTGAATCGCCACCAGTGCCAGGTGCTAAATAGCCCACCAAATTGGCAATCAACAAGGGAAATGAAATATTCAACGGCAAATCGGAATCATGGGTGTCGAAGCCGAGCACTGCAATTCGTCGCCCATCAACTTCGCCTGCAATTAGCAACGGGCCAGCCGCACTATCGATCACCGTATGCGCCCAAGGGGCATTTTCGATCCGTGCCGATTTCAAAATATTGACTTCGCCAAGCTCAACATTGCGCAACAATGGATCATCGGTTGGCGCTGGGCGGGGCACTGGTCGATCCAAACTTCCAGTCACTGAGAAATATTCGGTTGAGCGATAGGGCGCGATAAACAGCAAATTACCAGCGGGTAATGGCTCTGGTAAACTGGCATCGAGTACCGTCAACAAGGCTGTATCAGTAAAGGTGGCAGTTTCAGTCAGATAGGCGGAAACTTGTACCCGTGGCATCAATCCCAAGGCTGTAGCCAGAAAACGATTGCCTGGCGTGACAAAACGCACCGGAATTGCATCGCTTGATGGGCGAATTGCCCAAGCCACATCGTCGCTGGGCAGGCTATCACTCCCATCAAGTCGTGCCTCAACCGTGGTGGCGGTGGCTGGCACATCGATATTGACGGTTTGATCTTGGCCCGGCAAAATTTCGAGATCATAGGCATTGAACAAGGTGCCATCGAGGTTTACCAACAAACGCCGTGTAACCCGCTCTTGGCCTTCGTTGGTAACGCGGGCAAAAAAGGTCAACGTGCCTGGCGCTAGTTCGTTCAAGGCAATTGCCGCGATCGCTTGATTGTTGTTGCTCGTGCCAACTGGGAAATAGCGAATTTTGGCGGGCAAGGTGGCGCTCATTGGCACGGTTACCTGACCATCGGTCAAAATTGCCACTTCCGACTCTTCTTCGCGAGCCGCCAATGCCCCAGCCAAACTCAAGGCTTGCGACATATCCGAGCCGCCGCCCAAGCGCAATTCAATGCCTTCGATTGCATCGCGAATTTCACGGCGATCAGTGGTGGCAGCAGCCGGCACATCAAGCTCGCCGCCAATTGCCATAATTGTGGCGCGTGCGCCATCGGGCAACTGATCGACCAAGCGAATTGCTTCAGCTTTAGCGGCCTCAAGCCGATTGGCGGCAACATCGGTTGCGCCCATCGAAGCCGAGCGATCGATAATTACAATGAGATTTTGCCCACTAACCCCAACGGTTGGACTGAACGGTCGGGCCAGTGCAAACGCCAAAAGCAGGGCAATGAGCAATTGCAGCCAGAGCAACCAATTATGGCGGAGGCGTTGCCACGGCGCGTTGGCCTCAACATCGCGAACCAATTGATTCCATAAAAAGGTTGACGAAACCGTGCGTTCCTCGCGGCGGAGGCGCAAGATGTACATGGCCACAATTCCTGCGAGAACCGTGCCGCCTGCGATAAACATTAATGGTGCAATAAATCCCATACAATCTACTCACTCTGCTAGCTGTGCGTCAGCATGATATTGGGCGAATTGTTGCAACGCTATCTGCTGATCGGCTGGCGATTTAAATGCTCGCTTGGGTATAACAACTACTCGATTGTTGTGAGTAACCAAAATAATATGTTCGGCCTCATCTAAAATAGCCTGAATAAAGAGCCATTTAAATTCAACACTCGAAAATGCGTTTATTTGCTGCACATAGGTCGGATAAACTGTTAATCTGACTGGCGATTCAAAATTGGCTTTTTCAAGCTGATAACTTTTTTTGAAATAATCTAAAGTGAATTCGCGCATGTCGCGATTGGTATAAATTACCCAAATTCCAATTAAGATTAAGCCGAATACAATCAACCATACTGATAGTCGATCGAATTGAAACAATGCAGCAACGAAAAATGCTAACATACCTATACCTAAAACATAGAGTAATAGCACATAATAGCGATTTAAATTAAGTGCTTCTTGATATTTTGGTATATGCTTAAAGATTGATAAATTAGCTTCCTGATAATCGTTAAAATTAAGTTGATAATTTAATTCAGTTGGTTGCATCGAATAACTTTCAAGCTGAAATATATAATTTAACGAACAATTTGCCGTTCGCGTAGCACTGAAACCAGCAATGATTCCAAAGGCAAGCTGGTATCAACAAAAATATAGTTGATGCCACGAGTTGTACAAAAATGCTCAACTTCTTCGCGCCATGCCTGCAAACGTTCAACATAACGCTGCAATAAATCGAGATCAGCGCTGACATCGAGCGATTCGCCACCCTCAACATCGAGCAATTTCAAATCGCCCTCGAATGGCGGGTTCAGCTCATCAGGCGAGAGCACATGCAGCACGGTAATTTCAAATGGGCGGCGGCCAAGCGTGCGCAAGGCTTCTTCCCAATCGGGCGTGAGCAAATCGCTGCATAACAACAATGGCCCAGCTACCCGCGCCGTTTGAATATAGCGGCGGCTGGCTTGCAACAAACTAGTATTGCCGTTGCCTTTGAGTCGATTCAGCAAATTGAATAATGGCGGCACGCCTGCCCGCCCACGCCCTGCCGGAATCCGCTGCTCGTTGCCACCGCCAAAACTGGTGACTTGCGCCCGATCAAGGCTGGCTAAGGCGATATAGCCTAACGCGCCCGCTGCCTGAGCGGCATAGCGCAACTTGTTTGGCTCGCCCCAATCCATCGAAGCACTGGTATCGATCAGCAGGTGCAGGGTAATTTCTTCTTCGGCTACAAACAGCTTGAGAAAGAATTTCTCCAAACGCGCATATAAATTCCAGTCGATCTGGCGAAAATCATCGCCAGGCGTGTAGGGCTTGAAGTCGGCATATTCAACCGATGAGCCACGGCGGGGCGAACGGCGTTCGCCCTGCATCTGGCCAGCAATATTGCGGCGCGTCAGCAGCGCCAAACGATCCAATTGTTTTAAGAATTGTGGTTCAAATAGCGCTGCTTGTTCGCTCATTGCAACATCTCCACACTCAACCAACGATTATTGATTTTGGTTTGCCAAGGCAATTGCGGCATCGAAACCTGCGAGTGGGTAAGCCCCAGGAATGATGTAGTTGCCGATAAAGAAGGCTGGCGTGCCAGTTGCTTGGGCGGCCACGGCTTCAGCAGTTTCAGCATTGACTTTGGCCAAAACTTCTGGGTCGGCTTGGCATTTGGCAAAGGCTGCCGTATCTAAATCCAATTCTTCGGCATACTTGAGCATCACGGTTGGCGCGAGATTGGGATCAACGCCCCATTCGCTGGCCCGTACAAACAACATGTCGTACATTTCCCAGAACTTGTTTTGATCCATAGCGCAGAAGCTGGCAACTCCGGCGGCTGGTGCAGACGTATGGCTTTCCACAGCGATATAGTTGCGGAATACGTAACGAACCATGCCCGTATCAATATATTTGGCCTTCAGTTCAGGGAAAACCGACACATGATGGCGTTGGCAGAAGGGGCATTGGAAATCGCTATATTCAACAATTGTTACAGGCGCGTTAGGATCGCCCATTGAGCGTTGATCGTCAGCCGGAATTTGAGCTGGTTTTGCTAACGGAATAAATTCGCTGGCAATGCCCAACGGATCTTGGGTTGCTGGCGGAGCTGGGGTTGATGGCACAATCGTTGGACGAATGCTGACTTGGCGGCTACTATCGGATGCGTAGCTACCGCAACTGGCCAGAGCAAGGGCTAACACGATTAGGGCAATACGGCGGGTCATGCTTCTTCCTTAATTGATTCCAAAATGCTATTGACAATACTTTCGCTGTTAACTCCCTCAGCTTGACCCTCAAACGACAAGATAATTCGGTGGCGCAGGGTTGGCGTGGCCATTTCGCGCAAATCGCGGAAGGCGACGTTGGTGCGGCCATCGAGTAAGGCCGCAATTTTGCCTGCCAAAATCAAAGCCTGCATCCCACGAGGGCTGGAGCCATAGCTCACATAGCGCTTAACTTGCTCGGGGGCAAGTGGGCTATCAGGGTGCGTTGCGCTGATAATTCGCGCAGCATAGCTCAAGACGTGGGTCGCCACTGGCACCGAACGCGCCATCTGTTGCAACTGAATCAAGGTAGCGCCATTAATCACCTTTTGTGGCTTCGCTTGATCAGTTCCTGTGGTGCGTTGCGCAATTTCTACTAACTCTTGCGGTGATGGAAACGGCACATTGATTTTGAAGAAGAAACGGTCGAGTTGTGCTTCAGGTAATGGATAGGTGCCTTCCATTTCAAGCGGGTTTTGGGTTGCTAGCACAAAGAATGGCTCTTCGAGCTTGTAACTGGTGCGGGCAACACTGACCGTATGTTCTTGCATGGCTTCGAGTAGCGCCGATTGGGTTTTGGGTGTAGCACGGTTAATTTCATCGGCTAGCACCAAGTTGGAGAAAATCGGCCCACGTTGGAAGCGAAACTCTTTTTGACCTTGCTCATCTTCGGCGATAATCGTTGTGCCGATGATATCAGCAGGCATCAAGTCGGGGGTAAACTGAATTCGGCTAAATTGGCAATCGACCGCTTCGGAAAGCGTGCGAATCAAGGTTGTTTTGGCCAAACCTGGCACACCTTCAAGCAACGCATTACCACCAGCGATCAAGGTAATTAATGTTTGGCGGATCAAGGCGCGTTGCCCGACAATCACCTTGCCAATTTCAGCCTCAATGGCAGCAGCAGTGCGCCGGAACATTTCAGCATCGCGTTCAGTGTATTGCATCCAAACTCCTTATCAACAAAAGGCTATAGGTCTCTGAATCATACCTGATTCAAGCAAGAACCTATAGCCTTGAACCTAAAACTCTTGCTCTTCGCTACGTGAGTTGTGTCGTGGCATAAACGAGCAAAGCAATTGTGGTGAGCAAAAAGCCCATCCAGCCGAGCGCAGTAACAGCAAACGAAATCGTCATTGCACGTTGGCTGATGTTGAAACGTCGCGTTGCGACCAACAGTGTCCACATACCGCCTGCGAGGAGGCTAAGAAACACTAACTCAAGGGCTAGAAACATAGAATCCTCTTACTGTTCCAATTGGTTAAAGTAGTCGCGGATAAAGTTTTTCAATTGTGGTGGGATGTATCCGCTATCCACCGCCCGCCCTGCCGATTCTTGGTAGTCCGAGCCAGCTTGATTATAGGGCACTTGTGAGCCATTGGCGATGCCTGGGCCAGTGCTGCCGCTCGGTTGGCTGGGCGCGTTACCGCTGCCATTGGGCTGGCCACTCACACTACTTGGGTCATTGGCAGCGCCTGGTTTCCATGGTTGGTAGACAAGGCCTTTATCGTTGCCAGTGCCAGGGAAGTCGCGATCGTTGCGGCCTGTGCCATTGCCACTGCCATTGCTGTTGCCTGAGCCAAGATTGTTGGATTGGCTGCCACCGCCGCCGCCAGCACCATTGCCCTGACCTTGACCCTGGCCCTGACCTTGGCCTTGACCTTGGCCTTGACCCTGACCTTGACCTTGGCCTTGCTGACCTTGCTGACCTTGCTGGCCTTGCTGACCCTGCTGACCCTGCTGACCCTGCTGACCCTGCTGACCCTGCTGACCTTGTTGACCAGCTTGTTGATTTTGTTGGCCTTGTTGACCAGCTTGGGCCGCTTGGTCACGGCTATTTTGCACTTCGCTCAAAGCCTGCTCAACGCCTTGTTGATCTTGCAATTGCTCAGCGCTTTGGCTGGCTTGGTTGCTGGCTCGTTGCAAGGCTGAGCGAGCATCGGCAAGATTGCCGTTGCGTAAAGCGCTAGCAGCATCGCGCAACGATTGAGCCAATTCAGGATTCGTTGCCGCAGTTTGGTTGGCTTGTTGCTCAAGCGCATTCGCCAATTGCTCACGCTGCTCAGGAGTCATCTTTTCAGCATCTTGGGCTGCTTGTTCCAACTCTTTGGCGGCATCGCTGGCTTCAGGGCGTTGCTCTTGACTGGCTCCACGTTGGTTTTTCAAAGCTTGGGCCAATTCTTGCAACGAAGCCTGACGAGCGCTAGCGCGTGAATCCAAGCGCTTTTGCAATTGTTGCTCGGTGCGCGAGATTTTCGCCAAAGCATCTTCGCGTGAGCCTGTATTTTCGCGCAAATCTTTGGATAACTCAGCCAATTGGCGATCCAATTCGACGCGTTCTTCGGGTGAAAGCGTTTCGTCTTTGGCAATTTCTTCGCGGGTTTGGTCGATACGGTCGGCGATTCGTTCGAGATCGGTTTTGACCGCTTCGCGTTCAGCCAAAACATTGCTTTGGGCATTCGGCAATACCGCCGAAGTAATGCCCAGCACAAGGAACATTGTTGCCAAACCCCACCACAAGCGATGTTTGCGTGGTGGTGCAACCCGAATATCCTTGGCATTGGCGTTGCGGGCTTTCTCAAGCGCATCATTATATTGAACATCGTCGAGTGGCCCGCGATCATCGCGTTTGTGCAATTCGAGTGCAGTCGAGAGCCGTTCGCGCAAATCGAGCTCGAGATCGCTGCGTTGGGCGATGCGGTTGCTCGATTGGGGGCGCAACGCGACGACCAGTAAGGCAACGAGCCAAACCGCGAAGGGCACTAACGACCACAATGTCCAGTTAGGAATTGGGAAGAGCCGACCAGCACCTTGGATTAAGGCAAAGCCAAGCGCCGGTAGCCAAAATGTACGACTCAGCCATTGCAATGTATCGGCAAGGCGTAAGCGCCGCCCGAAGGGGCGTAGCAGGTGAACAATCTCAGTTGGTTGTGCCATACCTAATCTCCTTCGCCGCATTATACACGACTCATGTGCTGAGCGAGATTAATATTTGGCGACAGTGCGTTTAACTGCCGCTGACAATTGCATATAAAAAGGGTATCGACAGAAGCATCACAACGAATAAAGCGGCTGAAATTTTGTCTGACAATCGTTCCATTGGGAACCCCCTTTGTGTTTGCGTATCAATATAACGTCAACCATGCACAGATTGTTCCACGCCCTATCCTAGAAGATTGCCAACACATTGAGAATGATGTAAAGCTGATGAATCTGTGAAGCAAGGTATAATAGCGGCGTTTGGTTTCAATTTGTGATGAAAGGGCGTTCCGTGAAGCGTATTCTTCTTTCAATGTTGGTTGCGGTAACATTAATTGGCTGTGGCGAGATTGCTCGCCCCGAAAACCCGACTGCTGTTCCAACCTCAGCCACCACTGGCGTAGATATTTCAGATGTTTCGGCAGTTATTCCAGCGCTGCCCAATGGTTTAGAAGTGAAGCAAACTGCCAGCGGCTTGCGCTATGTGGATATTGTGGTGGGGAGTGGCCCTGAGGTGACGGCTGGCTCAACCGCTGAGGTTTTTTACACTGGCTACCTTAAATCCGATGGCTCACAATTCGATTCAAATGTTGGTGGTCAGCCATATGCGGTCGAAGGTGTTGGCGGAGCCATGGTTATCACTGGCTGGAATGAAGGTTTGGTTGGCATCAAGCAAGGTGGCAAGCGCCGCTTGATTATTCCTTCGGCCTTGGCTTATGGCGAGCAAGGTCAGGGGACGATTCCAGCTAACGCCGATTTGGTGTTTGATGTTGAAGTTATGACGGTTCGGTAAAGAACATAGAACATAGATTAATGGTTCATCAGATTGACAATCTATTGTTCCCTCACCCCCTAGCCCCCTCGCCCGCCCAGCAGGCGAGGGGGAATCGCTTCGGGAGTGCGCCCCTCGCCCGCCGCCGTGTGAGAGGGGCTGGGGGTGAGGGCATGCTGGGCGTTGTTAACGTTATAAACCATTACACCTGGCCCCTCATCCCTGACCTCTAATCCCTAGCGTTGCTCTATACTCTTTTGTGAACGCCGATGAAACACATCGATGACTAATACTAAGACTAATGAAATTGCCCCTAGTAGCAAGGCTGCACTATAAGCTCCGGCATATTGGCGATCATCGAGCGCCCGAAAGATGTAGACCGTGGCAGTTTCGGTGCGTCCTTGAATTCCACCGCTGATCACCAGCACCGCCCCAAATTCGCCCAAGGCGCGGGCACAGGTCAGGCCTAAACCATATAAAAAAGCCCAACGCAAGGCTGGAAATGTGACTAAGCGGAAGGTTTGCCAGCCACTGGCACCCAAGGTTGCAGCAGCCTCTTCCTGTTTGCGCCCAAATGCCTCAAGCACAGGCATCAACTCGCGCACCATAAACGGCAAGGTTACAAACAAGGTCGCCAAAATCATTCCAGGCAAAGCAAAGGCAATTTGCCAATCAAGCGCCTCGGTTAGTGGCTTGAGCACACCATTACGCCCAAACAGCACAATTAAGGTGAAACCAACGATCACTGGCGACATAGCGAATGGCAAATCGAGCAATCGATTAACCAAGGCTTTTCCGACAAATTGATGACGCACCAGTACCCAAGCCACTAGCGTGCCAAAGATGCCATGAATTGACACTACTACCAAACAGATGATCAAGGTTAGGCCAAATGAGCGTAACACATGGGGATGTTGCAAGGCCTCTAGCACTGCCGGAGCGCCTTCGCGAAACGCACCAAACACAATTGCACCCAGCGGGGCGATGATCAAAATGCCCATGTAGCCTACGACAATGCTGATCAACAGCCATTTGCGCCAATTCATGCTTGCACCTCCCGCCGCCGACTGAGCCAATCGACCAAGCTCATCGTGCCAAGCGCAATTGCCAACATCACCAACGACATCGCGCTAGCATCGCGTTGGCTGCCCGATTCAATCTCGCCATAAACATAGACAGCGGCAGTTTGTGAGCGCAGCGGAATATTGCCAGCAACCACGACAATCGCACCAAATTCGCCAATGGCTCGCGCAAAACTCAGCAATGTGCCCGAAACCAAGGCTGGCAACAAGGCTGGCAGAGTCACGCGCCAAAAAATTTGCCAAGCAGGTGCGCCAAGCGTTGCCGCTGCCTCTTCGCTCGAACGATCAAGGTTGATCAAGACTGGCTGAACCGAGCGCACCACGAATGGAAATGAGGTAAACAGCAAGGCCAAAATGATGCCAGAGGGCGCAAAAATCACTTGCCAACCCAACTGTTGATTGAGCCAGCCGCCGATTGCCGCTTGTGGCCCATACAAAATCACCAGCATCACGCCCGTGACCAAGGTGGGGATAGCAAACGGCAAATCAACGACTGCATTCAATAAGGTTTTGCCCGGAAACTCATAACGCACCAAAACGAATGCTGTCAATAAGCCCATTACTGCATTGATCAACGACATCACGAGGCCAGTCCAAATCGTCAACCAAATTGCGTGGCGGGCAATTGGCGAGCTAACCACGCTGACGATCGATTCAACGCCAGCGCCCAATCCATCGACGACGACTACAATTAACGGCAATACCAAAAACACTGCCAAATAGGTTAAGGCAGCGCCACGGATACTCCAACGGCCCCACGGTAAACGTGGGGCCGTGCGTTCAATTGTTTGAGTCGTCATTGTTGTACCTGCGCTAGCACTTTGGCATAGACACCGTCATCGCCAAAGTATTCAGGCGTGGCTTTGCTCCAACCACCAAATTCGTTGATTGTAAACAAATCGTTGATGGCGGGATAGCGCTCAGCAGTGGCTTTGGCAACATCGGCATCGACCGAGCGTAAGCCAAATTCAGCAAAGACTTCTTGGGCTTCACGGCTATGCAAGAAGTTAATAAAAGCTTCGACTGCTTGACGATTGCCATGTTTTTCAACTGATTTATCGATTAGGGCAATTGGGTTTTCGATCAAAATCGTGGAAGTTGGGATGACCATTTGATAGGTTTGGCCGCCTTTTTGGCCAACCAAAATTTCATTTTCATAGGTGATTGCCACATCGCCAACGCCTTTTTCAAAGTTGGTGATACTTTCACGCGCACCCTTATCAAACACCACGACATTTTTAAGCACACTCGCTAAAAAGGCTTGGGCTGCTGCTTCGTCGTTGGCGGGTACGCCTGTAATCTGACCACGTTTGGCGGCCCCATACAACGCTAAAATATTCCATTGTGCGCCGCCGCTGGTGCGTGGATCGGGAGTCAAAATTTGTACTCCAGGCTTGGCTAAATCAGCCCAATCTTGAATACCTTTGGGATTGCCTTCGCGTACCGCAAACACCACAATTGAGGTACTAACCATGCCCGAATGCGTGCCAGCTTTCCAATCGTGAGTGATCAGGCCTGCATCGGTGATCCGATTAATATCAGCTTCGAGCGAAAGCGCCGCGATATCAGCCTCGAAGCCTTCAACGATTGCCCGTGATTGCGCACCTGAACCTTGATATGATTCTTCAAATTTGACTTCACCGCCAGTATCGGCCTTCCATTTGGCTTGAAACAGCGGAATCAACTTGGCATAGGCTTCGCGTGGCGTGGTGTACGCGCCCAAGGTGATGGTGGTAACCGTGGCATTGCTGGTGGTAGTTTGGCTGGCCTCGCCACAAGCAGCCAATAATCCGACCAATAACAAGCTTAATAAACTGAAATGCAAGCGTTTCATGCCACTGTCTCCAAAACATTCAAAGCCAGCCGTTCAGGCATTGGCTGAAGATAACTAGAACGAATAATTAACACTGGCACGCTGATTTGGCTCAACAACGGGCCAACCACGCTGCCAAGGTCGTAATTGCTGCTGTAGGCTCCGAGTGGCGCACCCACAATCACCAGATCATAGCCCCCGCGTTTGATCTCGGCGTTGATGGTTTGGGCTACATTGCCGACCAGCACTTTGGTTTCGGTCACAACTTCATGGCGGCGTAAGCTTGCCGCGCTGGTTTGTAAAAAGCGCTCTAGGCGTTCAATGTCGTTGCTGTGGCTGGCGACTGATACGAGAGTGGCACTGGCCCCAACCGACCCTAACAAACGCCCAGCAAAGGCCACATCTTCTTTGCTCGGCTCGCCATCGCTAACGCAAATTAAGGCTTTGTTACAGGGTTTAGCGCTTGGTGGCACGAGCAATACATGTTGTTGAGCCACGCTCAACAGCTGAGTTGCATCGCGCTCGGCGTTGCGTGCCTCAGTGCCGAGCACAACAATATCGCATGGCTCGTGTTCAGTTTCTTTGCGCACAGTTTCAATTAAGCTAGCCGTCGATAAACGGGTTTGGAGATGCGGCAAGCCTGCCCCAAGTTGTTCGCGCACCGCTTGAATACGGGCACGCAAACTTGCTTCGCTGCCATCACGCGCAACCACGGTAGCTCGCGCATGGGCTAGCCGAGCCAAATTACCGCCAATATTCAAGGCAGTTTCCGCCACGGGCTGATTATCGGCGAGCATCAGCACATTCAGGCCACGTTGACTGAGTGCATGCAACC
>NZ_DOPT01000107.1:65284-83726 GCF_003512625.1 Herpetosiphon sp.
TATGCAACCGCCGCACGCCGATCCACAATTGGTCGCCACTTTGAATTGGCAAATTACGCGCTTCGTCGGGGTTGCGCAGGGCATCGATCAAAATGGCTTGCTCGCCAAAAGGCCGTACTGGCGCAATCGAATGCACATCGGGCAAGGCTGGCAAACGTAGGCGAATTCGTTCGAATGCTCCCACAAACGTTTGGGTTTCGACCGTCGCTTGACCTAAAGCTGGGCAACGTAAAGCGGCCTCGGTTCTGGCCAGCACCACATCTTCAGGTCGAATAACCACTTGCACAGCTGGATGATGCTCGGCTGGGCTGGATGTTTGCAACGGAAACGTCATTGAACCAACTTGCACCCCGATATCATTGCATTGACCAAGCAGCACGTTGGCGCTACCAAGGAAGGTCGCAACAAATTCGGTTTGTGGGCGTTGATACAGCTCATTGGGCGTGCCAACTTCGAGCAAACGCCCCATATTCATCACGCCCAAACGATCGGCCAGTTCAAAGGCTTCTTCTTGATCATGGGTCACAAAAATCGTTGTGATGCCTAATTCACGCTGAATGCTGCGCAAATTACGCCGTAAATCGGTGCGAATTTTGGCATCGAGTGCCCCAAACGGCTCATCGAGCAATAAAACTGCTGGATTATGCGCCAAGGCGCGGGCTAAAGCGACCCGTTGTTGTTGACCGCCCGAAAGTTGGCGCGGCAAACGCTTGCCCAAGCCAGCTAAACCAACCAAATCCAATAATTGATCGCGGCGTTCAGTGCGTTGTTTGCGCTCAACCTTGCGAATCCGCAAGGCAAACTCAACGTTCTCGTCCACGGTCATATGTTCAAACAACGCATAATTTTGAAAAACAAAGCCCACATCACGGGCCTGAGGGTTCAAATCAGTTACATCACGGCCATGCAGCACAATTCGGCCAGTATCGACTGGAGCCAAGCCCGCGATCATGCGTAAAATCGTGCTTTTGCCGCTACCGCTCGGCCCTAGCAGCACAAAAAACTCACCATCGTGAATTTGTAGCGCCACCCGATTAACCACCGTATGATGTTCATAGCGTTTGGTCAGTTGATCAAGCACAATCGACATCGCACCCTCCTTATGGTTCCAAGCATGTTCCAGCTATGTTCCAATTCGGTTCCAAATTGGCTAACTGGCTTGTCGTTGGGCTAGTTACCTGCCTGATCGGGCAACCAAGCACATCCGTGGGTGATGCTGCTCAGCGGGTTCGCCGTACCGCGTGGGCGTTCCAATTCGATCAACCATATAGTGTATCTAGCTACCCTTATCATCACACTTGGCAATTCCAAAGCCTGTTCCAAAGCAGCATAATTTTTCCTCCATTACGATGATTTGAACGCCCCTCGCCCGCCGCAGTGGGAGAGGGGCTAGCTTACAAGGGTAGGTTTTGACAATGTTTGGGAGGCATTCACCATCGATGTTCATGCCCTCACCCCCTTGCTCCCTCTCCCGCCGAGCGAGCGAGGGGGAATCCAACGGTCATGAAGCTTGGAACGCCCCTCGCCCGCCGCAGTGGGAGAGGGGTTGGGGGTGAGGGCATGCAAAGCTTTTGCTGATTCAAATTTTTTGTGCTATTGTTTGAACAATTACAGATAACAACCGCTAGGGGAGCCATGTGGCTGAGATTTCGCAACGGCGAAAGACCCTCTGAACCTGATCTCGTTAGCACGAGCGAAGGAAAGCGGCGTGGTTTGATCCCGCCGTGCGCGGGATTTTGCATGCTGGCCCCTAGCCAATGTTCAAGGAGTTTATTTCGTGAAACGTTGGTTACTGAGTTTTTTAACAATTGGTTCGTTGGTTTTGACTGGCTGTGGTGCGGCGGCTACGCCAACCGCTGAAACCGCGATTCAGCCTACTCCGGCCACCACGGCTGCCGCTGATGTTACGCCTGCAGCAACCCAAGCCACCCAAGCGCCGACCGATAGCGGCCAGTTTGCCGGCCAAACCTTGGTGGTGGTTTCGCACGATAGTTTTGCAATCAGCAGCGAAGTTATCTCAGGCTTTGAGCAAATGACTGGCGCGACCGTCCAAATTCTAGAATCGGGCGATGCTGGCGAGGCGCTCAATAAGAGCATTTTGGCCAAAGGCGCACCCTTGGGCGATGTGTTGTATGGGGTCGATAATACCTTTTTGAGTCGGGCGCTTGATGCTGATATTTTCGAGGCCTACGCTGCCAAGAATCTCGAGCAAATTCCTGCTGAATTGAAGCTCGATAGCCAAAATCGGGTTTCGCCCGTTGATGTTGGCTATGTCACGATCAATTACGATAAAGCTGCCTTGGCCGAGGCTGGCCTGAGCTTGCCAACCGATTTGCGCGATTTAACCAAGCCTGAGTGGAAAGGCAAGTTGGTGGTTGAAAATCCGGCAACGTCATCGCCTGGCTTATCATTTATGTTGGCGACGATTGCCCACTTTGGCGAGAGCAGCGATTATACCTGGCGCAACTTCTGGAGCGACCTGCGAGCCAATGAGATCAAAGTGGCTAGCGGTTGGGAAGAAGCCTACTATGGCGATTTTAGCGGAGCCAGTGATGGTCAATATCCGTTGGTCGTCAGCTATGCGACCAGCCCTGCTGCCGAAGTTATCTTTGCGACAACGCCCTTGACCGATGCACCGACTGGCAATTTGTTGTTACCTGGTGGCGCATTCCAGCAAATTGAATTTGTGGGCTTGCTAAAAGATGCCAAAAACCCTGAATTGGGCAAAGCTTGGATTGACTATATGCTGAGCGACACCTTCCAGAGCGATATTGGCGGACAGATGTTTGTGTACCCAGCCCTGCCTAGCGCTAAAGTGCCAGCTGAATTTACTCAATATGCCCAAGTGCCTAGCAATGTAACGACGCTTGCGCCAGCCGAGATTGCTGCCAACCGCGAGCGCTGGCTCAACGAATGGCAAGAAACCGTCCTACGCTAAACCAAAACATCCCCTGCAACTTTAATTAAGTGTTGCAGGGGATGTTTATGAGCAAAAATGCAGTTTAGTCGCCAGTGGTTTTGACTGCTGGCCAATCGCCAACCATCAACCCGCCAACAACTCCAATTAATGCACCGAAGCCACCACCGAGCAAATATTCGCCAGTGACCGTGGCCAAACCCAAGCCGATCAACACACAGAAGGCAACCCCCGCAACAATTCGCTTGAGCCGACCAAGCATAGTCAGCGAAATAATCGAATTTGCGGTGATCAAATCGTTGCCATTGCTGGCGGGAGCAGCTGGTTTTGGGGCAACAGGTGCAGCCGGAGCAGCAGCAGGCGTGGCGGCAACCACAGGTGCAGCAGCAGGAGTTGGGGTTGCAGCAACAGCGACTGGGGCAACAGGTGCATCGCTTGCAGCAGCTTTTTTGGCAGCCCGAATTGCTTCCAACCGAGCCTTTTTATCATCCGACATATTAGCGCCAACCGCAGCGCTGGCTGGAGCCTCGGTTGTTGCCGCTACGACCGGCGCAGCAGGTGCAGGTGCAGGCTCTTCGCCCGCAGCAGCCTTTTTGGCGGCATTGGCTGCGCGAATCGCATCGAGCCGCGCCTTTTTTTCATCGCTTGTATCAGCCATGTGCGTCCCTCAGATAGCAAAGATTAAATTGATCGACATTATTCCGATAGCACGGTATTCCCAATCGCAAACAAGCCAGTAATCCTCAACTCAATGAGTTAAGGCTTCCAACTCGCGCTGTATTGTATCATGCTTGGTTGGTCTTGGTGCAGCAATTTGGCGAGGAAAATGAGTTCCGTTGAGCCAGCCGTGCCGTTCCACCCAAGAGCACGGCTGACCTTTTCGGATTGAGAGGAAACGCACCTGTAGTATGCCGCCAACAGATGAGTATTAGGTGAGGATGATGTCAATAAGCGATTAACGTTAATCGCCATTTGTTTAACCAAATTCTCACCATCTGAGCTATACTTGGGCGGTTGTGGTTCGTCAAAGGAGACATTCAATGGGCTTGGTCGAAAGTATTATGAATTTCAGCGAAGGTCGGCGCACCGAAGTTGTGCACGCCATTCGTGATGCAATTACGGCTGTTGCCGGCGTGCAATTGCTCGATGTTCAATCCGACGCTGATCATAATCGCACGGTGATTAGTTTTGCGGGCGAGGCTGAAGCAGTTGGCGAAGCTGCTTTCCAAGCAACCCGCACCGCCCAAGGCTTAATTAATTTGGATACCCATCGCGGCGAACACCCACGCATCGGCGCGACCGATGTCTTGCCATTTGTGCCACTTGGCCAAACCACGATGAAACAGTGTGTGGCCTTGGCTCGCAAAGTTGGCAAGCGCATTGGTGATGAATTGGGGATTGCGGTTTATTTGTATGAAGAGGCTGCGACCCGCCCCGAACGTCAAAATTTGGCCGATGTGCGTAAGGGCGAATATGAGGCTTGGCGCAAAGCCATTGGGGTTGATCCGGCGCGGGAGCCAGATTTTGGCCCAGCCGTGGCGACACCTGCAGGCGCAACCGTGGTTGGGGCACGCCAGCCATTGATTGCCTACAACATCTATTTAAATACCACCGATGTAGAAATTGCCAAAAAAATCGCTAAATCGATTCGCTATCTTGGCGGTGGCTTGCGCTATGTCAAAGCTTTGGGCTTGTTGGTCGATGGTCGCGCTCAAATCTCGATGAACTTGGTTAATTTCCGTGGAACGCCAATTCATCGAGTGCAGGAGTTAGTACGCGCCGAGGCCATGCGCTATGGCGTGACGATTACTGAGGGCGAAGTTATTGGGCTTGTGCCGCAAGATGCGCTGGTTGATGCTGCTGAGCATTATCTGCAACTCAATCGTTTTCGCCGCGACCAAGTGCTTGAATCGAAGTTGGCCGCGCCAAGTGCTGGCGATGACTGGTTGCCAACCAACACGTTCCAAGCCTTTGCAGCTGGGACACCAACGCCTGGTGGTGGTTCGGCGGCGGCCTTAGCTGGGGCTTTGGCTGGCTCGTTGGGCCAAATGGTGGCTAATTTAACCGTCAGCCGCAAAAAATATGCAGCGGTCAAGCCCAGCATGCAAGCGGCCTTGGAGCGCTTGAGCGAAGCAACCACCAGCTTGGGCAAATTGGCTTTGTCCGATAGTGCCGCATTTAACGCCATCAGCGTCACGCGTAAATTGCCTGAAGAGCAGGCTGACCGAGCGCAACAATTGGCGGCGGCGATTGTGCATGCCTGTGAAGTTCCCTTGCAAGTGGCCCAACAAGCTGCCAGTTTGTTTGATGATTTATATCTGTTGGCGACCCAAGGCAACGTCAATGCCCGCACCGATGCCCAAGTCGGCGGCTATTTGGCCTATGCCGCCGTCAATGGGGCTGGCTTAAATGTGTTGGTCAATCTTGGCGATTTAAGCGATGCTCAATTGCGTGAACAATTCAGCGCGGCGGTTGCCAAGCTGCGCCAACAAGCTGAGCAAGGCTTGCAAAAACTGACGACACTCTAGGCAGGGTTATGCTACAATGAGCACATAGATCAACTTCTGCGTATCGCGAGGAGATTTTTCAATGGCTCGTTGGCTTCTGATTGTCGTTGGCTTAGCTGCTTTGGTGCGCGTCATCGACTTACAACGTAAACTTGATGCCGCCCGCTCACGTGGCGATATGTACCGCGACATCTCAGCCCGCCTTGATCGTCAATTGGCGGATTTGCAAAAGCAAGCGTAAGCTTAAATGGCATGGTTCGTTGGATTAGCAACGATTCCATCCCTCACCCCCTAGCCCCCTCTCCCGCACACGAGGCGAGGGGGAACCACTGTGTCGAACTCCCTTCTCCTGCTTGGTGGGAGAAGGGTTGGGGATGAGGGAACACAGGCAGAGCGTAATTCAATCCACCATGCCACCTTCGTTCTTGGCAATTATCAGCCGCTCAATAATCCTTGTTTGGATTGTTGAGCGGCTGGTGGTTTAATCGGTCTTGCGGCGGAGCTATCAGTCGGCCATCAGGCGCTCGTCAGATCGGCATACTGGCTTAGCATGGAGTTATTAAGTACGCTGCCTCTGGAAACACAAGCCCATGGAGGTCGCCATGCTGACGACACTATTTTTTGTTGCGCTCCTGCTTGTGGCATTAGCCGCATTGCCGTATGTCTCACGCTCAACGCCAGTGGTCGAGGATGATTCCGACGAGCCACAATTACGTATGAAGCCGACGCGCCAACGCTAAGGCGCTCTCACGGTCGGTCACTTCGCCAGCCGCTTGAGCTTCACGAATTGCCTCAAGCAACAGCCCAATCTGTGGGCCGGCTGCTAAACCTAGCTCTTGCATCAGCGTGTGTCCATCGAGTAAGGGCACACGTTTTTGTTCGGCCTCAGCATCCCAATAAAACCCAAGCATCGCATCTGTCCAAGCGGCTTGGTAGGCCCAATGATGTTCTTGGAGCAACGGCCCGCGCGTCGCCATATGGTCGGCCAAGGCGTGCAGTAAGGTATCGACGGCGCTTTCTTTTAAATCGCGAAAGAAGCGATAGGCCGCTTTGGCCGTGGTTTCAGGCTGCGAGTAAAGCTGACCAGGCCGCATATGCCCCGCAATCACCTTGCACATATACTCAATCTCTTGGTTGCTAAATCGCAGCCGCTGATACACTGCTCGGGCAATGTCTGCCCCAATCGTTTGATGTTCATGAAACGAGACGCTGCCATCGGGCTTATCAACTCGTGTCGCTGGCTTCGCACAATCGTGCAGCAGAATCGCCATTTTCCAGAGGGCGCGATTGCTGGCAGTGTGGCCAATTGGCTGTTGCATTTGGGCAACAACCTGCTCGGCCCATTGCAGTTGCAGGGTCAAGTTGGGTAGCATGCGCAAGGTTGCGGGTTGCTGAAAAAAGGCTGGTGGATGCCAATCGTCGGCAAGTGCTGGCGGTGCTGGTGGCACTGGCTGTTGATCATGTTCCAACTGGGCAAGCAGCCATTCGCCAGCAGTAATCGTTTCGAGCGAATGCTCCCACACATCCAAAAAATGAATATTGGGCTGGGTGTGGTGGTACATTGGGCGAATCTCAGGAATTAAGCTTGGCAAAAGATTAACCCGATCTAAATAACGCAGCCAGCTAGCACTCCAACGAGTGGCTAAAATTGCCAATAGCTCAACTCGTACCCGTTCAACCGCCACTTGGTTGATCAATTCGGCGTGGGCTATGATCGCCTGATCGGTTGCTGGATCAAGTTGCCAGCCGAGTTGAGCAGCGATCCGCACCGCTCGCAGCATACGCAATGGATCGTTGGCTAGGGCATTGGCTTGCACCATGCGCAGCGTACCAGTCGCAATATCGTTCAATCCAGCATGAGGATCGATGATTTGGCCAAGTTGCGCTTGCTCGTAAAGCGGCGCGGCCATGGCATTAATCGTAAAATCGCGGTCGGTCAAATCGCTGGTTAAATCAGCAGCCCGCAAATGAGCAAGATCAAGATACTTGCCATCGGCCAAGACCACCCGCCCAATATCACGCTCAGCATCGAGCACCACCAAACTGGCGTTGAGTTGCTTGGCAAGGCTTTGGGCTAAGCCAATCGCTGGTTGATTGACCACCAAATCGACATCATGCAACGGGCGGCCAATCACTAAATCGCGCAATGTACCGCCGACGACCCAGGCTGGTTGAGAACCTAAAAGGTGTTTAAGCACGCTCAAGGCTTGGCGTAAACTAAGATAGGCCGAGCTTTGGGGCAACTGAATATGACTAATCTTCATACAAAACTCACGTTGGGCAGCTATGCTCTATAATTGTGGGATAATTGAACCCACCAATGGCGAAAGGACGAAAGGCAATGAGTTTGACCGTAACGCAAACCGCGCTTGATGGCGTTGTCATTATTAAACCAAGCGTGTTTGCCGATGAACGCGGCTTCTTCCTTGAAACATACCATCAGATCAAGTTTGCTGACCTCGGTCTGCCTACCGATTTTGTGCAAGATAATCACTCCCGTTCCAAGCAAGGGGTACTGCGCGGGCTGCATTATCAAGATGAGCGCCAGCCAATGGCAAAACTTGTGCGTTGTAGTGTTGGTAGCATTTTTGATGTTGCTGTTGATTTGCGCGTTGGCTCGCCGACCTTTGGCAAATGGGTTGGAGTTGAGCTAAGCGCCGATAACTTTTTACAATTTCTGATTCCTTCGGGCTTTGGCCATGGCTTTGTGGTGCTTTCGGAGTTTGCCGAGGTGCAATATCGTTGTACAGGGTTGTATGCGCCCGAAACCGAGGGTGCGGTGCGCTGGAATGACCCACAAATTGGGATTGAGTGGCCAATCAGTGAGCCAACGCTCTCAGGTCGTGATCAAGCGGCAATGAGCCTCGCCGACTATCTTGAGAATCCTGCGTTTCGTTATCGTGGCTAGACGTTCCCTCACCCTCAACCCCTCTCCCACGGCGGCGGGAGAGGGGAGTTCCAGTCGTCAATGATGGCGGGTTCCCCCTCGCCTCGCGTGCGGGAGAGGGGACTAGGGGGTGAGGGCATGAACATCGACGGCGATTCCACCGTACCTTTGTTAAAAACCTACCCTTGTAATGCTCGATGGTCGGGGGACTCAAATTTAGGTTTGCTCGACCAATTCGTGCACCAATTTGCGCACCAATTCTGGGTCAACGTGTGATTCAACTTGCGCATGGCCGATGCGGGTTGGCAATACCCAACGCACGCTGCCTTTGGCACGTTTCTTATCTAAGTTCAAAGCTGCCAAAGTCGCCTCGATATCCAAATCACGCGGCAGGGCGGTTGGTAATTCGAGTGCTTGCAACAAAGCCCGTTGACGCTCGGCCTCGGCGCTAGACCACATGCCAAGTTGCACTGCCAGATTGGCAGCAAAGGTCATGCCAATCGCTACTGCTTCGCCATGCACATAGCGTTTGTATTGGGTCGCGGCCTCGACGGCTTGGCCCAAGGTATGGCCATAATTGAGCAACATGCGTTCGCCAGTTTCGCGTTCGTCGCGATTGACCACGCCAATTTTGACCGCCGCCGAGCGTACCAACAGATCGCTGGTTATTTTGGCGGGCACATCATTGAGGCTTGCCCCTGCTTGCTCCAAATCAGCGAACAACTGCGCATCAGCAATCACGCCATGTTTGACGGCTTCGGCCCAGCCTGCTGCCCGCTCGCGACGCGGCAAACTGCTCAATACTGCATCATCAATTAACACCAAACGTGGCGGATGAAACGCACCGATCAAATTTTTGCCCCGTGGATGATTAATGCCTGTTTTGCCACCAATGCTGCTATCGATCATCGCCAAAATTGTGGTTGGCAATTGCACGACCGCGATGCCGCGCAAAATTGAGGCCGCGATAAAGCCCGCTAAATCGCCAACCACGCCGCCGCCCAACGCCAACACCGTATCGCCACGCTGCACGCCATTTTCGAGCAGCCATGTATATAATTCGCCTGCTTGCTGCCATGATTTGCTAGCCTCTTGCGCCGGAATATCGTAGCGTTGGCAGCTGAAACCGGAGTTTTCTAAGGCTTGAATCAAGGTTGGCGCATACATCGGCCCAACATGACTGTCGCTGATTAGCCAGCATGTGCCAGTGAGGCCAAGATTGGCTAATTCATTGGGTAGGGCTGCCAGTGCGCCGCTTTTGACATAATAACGACTGTTGAATGAGCTAAACACTTCGCTGACCTGCGGTTTGCCCACTAAACCCCAAGCCCGAATGAGTTGTTCGACCACAATTTGTGGAGCCAAGCCATCGGTCTGGATCGTCCAGTTGGCAAGGGTGCTGTAAAGTGGCAAACGCTCGGCGAGCTGAATCACCAGTTGTTCATTAATATCGCTCGCCAGCAATGGCCGAGGATTGGCTTGATCGGCAGTTAAACGTTTAACCAAGGTGCTGATGGCGCTGGTGAGATAGACACACCAAGCCTGTTCACGCAGCAATTGCCGATTAATTTCGCGCAAAACGATGCCGCCACCACAGGCGATGACGGCTTGATCTGTTTGTAGTGCTTGGACCAAAGCGGCGGTTTCGCGCTCACGAAAGCCTGCTTCGCCCTCTTGGCTAAAAATGTCGCTAATACTTTTTTCAGCGCGTTCGATAATCAGTTGATCTAAATCGATAAAACGCCAGCCGAGCGCTTGGGCTAAACCTACGCCAACCGTACTTTTGCCTGCGCCGCTTGGGCCAATTAATGCAATCGATTGCCCAGATGGTTGCATGTTTGTGTCCTTCCATTACCAATAATGCCAAACTTGGCATCCCATCTGTGGCGAATGGTAGCACCTTTGGCGATGCTCAGGCAAATTGTTGGATCAAAAGTTGAGCAGTGGTCATTGCATTAGCCTGATCATCACCGCCAGTTGCCACAACTAGCAAAAGAATCAAGAGTATAATAACTACCAACAACATAAAAAAAATCACACCACGATCCATAATGCAACCTCCTTGGGAGTGTGAAACAGCCGCGCCTGCGGTTGCTATGCGGGTTTGTTTGCTGCTAGCACAATGATGCCTGATTCGCCTAGGAGTCTCTAGATGTGCAGATTACGAGTGCATTACGTAGGTATCGCAATATGCTGAGGAATTTCTGAGATGGCTATAACAACTGTGCGCGAGGCATTAATTGAGGCAGCTAGCTCTTTGATCAGCGCTTCGCTGACCCCGCAACTCGATGCCCGCGTGCTGCTGGGCCATGTGCTTGGTCTTACGCAGACCCAAATCTTGGCGGCCTTCAACGATCAGCTCTCGACTGAGCAGGTTGAGCAATTTCAGGGCTTAATTGAACGGCGTAGCGCCTTAGAACCAATCGCCTATCTGATTGGCTCGCGTGAGTTTTATGGCTTAATGTTTAACGTTGATCGGCGGGTTTTGGTGCCACGGCCTGATACTGAGATTTTGGTGGAGCAGGCATTAACCTGGATCAAACAGCAGCAACGCCCGTTGGTGGTGGCCGATATTGGCACGGGCAGCGGTTGTATTGCGGTGGCGGTGACCAAACATGCACCCACGATTAAAATGTATGCAGTTGATCTTTCGCCCGCTGCCTTGGCCGTGGCTCAAAGTAATGTGGAGCGCCATGGCTTGCAGCAACAGATTGAGCTGATTCATGGCGATGGTGTCAGTCAATTGCCAGAGCCAATTGATTTGCTTTTGAGCAACCCACCCTATACCTTGCTCGACGAAATTGAGCCTGGAGTACGGTTGCACGAGCCAACCCTCGCACTCGATGGTGGCCCCGATGGGCTTGATTGCTATCGCCAATTATTGCCAGCAACGGCGGCAATTTTGCGCCAAGGCCTGCCGAGCGCAGCGCTGTTTGAGATTGGGGCTTGGCAAGGGTCAGAGGTTATTGCCCTTGCGCAAGCCAGTTTTCCGCAGGCCAAGATTCAACTTGTACGCGATTTAGCTGCCCGTGATCGGGTGGTGCAAATTGAGCAGGTCTAGCGTGCTCCAAAGTTGACTGTCCAATAAATTTGGTATTCTGAATTGGGATTACGGGCGATCCCAACCCCAATTTCGCTGACATCGGCATATAGAATGTTGGCGCGATGACCTGGACTTTGCATCCAAGCATCGATAATTGCTTGAGCATCGGTATAGCCAGCCGCTAAATTTTCGGCCCAAGCTCGCCATGAGTAGCCTACCCGTTGCATGCGCTGGCCTGCGTTCGAGCCATCGCTGCCAGTGTGCTCGAAAAAGTTGTTGCGAGCCATATCGTCGCTATGAATTTGGGCAGCTTGGTTGAGGGTTGGGTTGATCGTCAAGCTGCTTAATCCAGCTTGGTTGCGTTGACGATTGATCGCATCAACCAAGGCTGTGATTTCGCTCGGATAGCTGGGGGTGGGCTGGGCTTTGAGTTCGGCTCCCAAACGGCCAAGCAGCACACCTTTTGCGCCATGATCTTCCAGCCGAGCGCGTTCAAACCACTGAGTCATCACCCAATCGCCATCGGGGTTTTGTTCGAGGAGTGGCTCGGTCAGCGGCAAGCCTAGCAAACTCAACGACTGTTCATAGGCATTCAACGAGCCATCAAGCAAGCCATGATTCAGCCAATAGCTCAAAAATGGTTCGCAAACTGAGCGCCCAGTTTCGTTAAATACTAAACAGCCTTGGGTGCTTGGGTTGGTTTTGGGAGCATTGCGCCAGTTGCCGTGGTTGCGTTCGTAGATTTCGGCTCCCAAACGGCCAAGCAGCACATCATAGGGCGCGGCCAATTCAGGGTGTAGCTCAAAGCGTTGGCGTTCAAAATATTGAGTTGTAAATGTGCCATTAGCAGTTGTTTCGCTTTGAGCAGGCGAGAGAGGATAGCCAAACACTGCCAAACCACCATTTTGTTGCCAATAGCTCAAAAAACGCCCACTAATACAATTGCTAATGCCTGGCACATCGGCAAAACACAGGCTGGTTTGGGCAGCAGCAGGTTTGGGGCTAAAACTCAAACTGCCGATAACCAAGATCATCATCAATAGAAAACGTAGGCGCATAGGTGCTCCTTGGTGCGAAGGTCGCCGTCAGTAGCTTTATTGTACCGAGGCCTGGCCTGAATCAACGCGGTACTTTCTGGCTAAAAGCGGCTAGCACAAACTGCTACCGCTAGTCCTAGTACGATTGGCAGATTTAGCCTAGGCTAGACCTTTGTTTTTACAGCGGTTTTGCGGCATACTCGACAAACAACCAAACTACGGGAGATCAGGTTATGCAACGCATTGGCTTTCCAACCTTCACTACACCATTGATTGGCCGCGATGCCGATGTTGCAGCGCTAGTAACACGTTTGCGCCAATCGCCAACCCGTTTTACCACTTTGCTCGGCCCAAGTGGCACTGGCAAAACCCGCCTGAGCATTCAAATTGCTGATCGTTTGCACGCTGAGTTTCGTGATGGCGTGGCCTTTATTTCGTTAGCAACCCTCGACGACCCCGATTTGGTGATTCCAACAATTGCCCGCACATTTGGCTTGGCTGAACGCGGCAGTTTGGTGTATGAAGAAGCTTTAGTGCAATTTTTACGCGAACGTCAATACTTAATTGTGCTCGATAATATGGAGCAAGTGATCGAGGCTGCGCCGCATGTGATTGGCTTGCTCAGCCAAACCGAGCATGTGCGAGTGCTGGTAACCAGCCAACAAGCTGCTAATGATCCCCAAGAAGAAGTTATTCCAATTCCACCATTGGCGATTCCGCTAGGCGGTGGCTCAGTCCAAATCGAAACTATCAGCATGAGTCCAGCGGTGGCACTCTTTTTGGATCGGATTCGGCGCGTGCGACCCGAATTTATGCTTGATCCCAATAATGCGTTGCATATTGTCGAGATTTGTCGGCGTTTGCGCGGCTTGCCCTTGGCGATTGAGTTGGTAGCAGCGCATAGCGATAAACTACGCCCCGCCGATTTGCTCTTGTTGTTGCGCAATTATCTGCCTGCTGAGCAAAATGTGGGAGCCGCGCCAGCCCCCGAACAAGTGTTACACCCCGTTTTGGATTGGTGTATTTCGTATAGTATTCCGGCGATTCGCTGGTTGTTGCCGCGCTTGGGGGTCTTTCAAGGCGAATGGACGCTGAACCAAGTTCAATTATTGGCCAACGAAGCGCCTAACACAATTGATATTGCCAAAACGCTCGAAGCTATGGTTGCCAAAGGCCTGCTGCTGAGCAACGCCGCCTCAGAAGAACCAACCTATAGCATGCTCGATACAATTCGCCAATATGCGGCCCGCCAACTCAAGCGCAATGCCCAACTCGACCATGCTTGTCACGAGCTGCATGCGAAGGCTTTTCAACAATTGGCAATCGATATTGATACTGGCATTCGCCAAGGTCAAGGCATGGTCTGGAGCAAATGTCTGAATCAAGCGATGCCCAATGTGCGCAGTGCTTTGCAATGGCTATATCAACAACAACGCTACAGCGAGATTGCCCGCTTAATTTCGAGCATGGTATTGCCGTTGTTTCAACAAGGCTACATTCGCGAAGGATTAAGCTGGATCGCCCGCATTGGGGCACATGCTGCTAGCTTCGAGCCGGAAATTCAACTGCATTTTGGCTATGCCAATGGGCTGCTTTCCTATGCAATCAGCGATTATCCCTCGGCCTTGCAGGCCTATGGTGCGGCGCTGACCCATGCCAAAACCCTCGGCGATTTGGATTATCAAGCGCGTTTGTTGAACAATCAAGGCATGATTTACGCCGAGCAAACCAATTATGAGGCGGCCCGCCAAGCCTATGAAGCGGCCTTAACGATTCGCCAACAACAATCCAATGTTTGGGGCGAGGCGATTATTTTGAACAATCTTGGCTCAGTCACCCAATTTCAAGCTGAACACCAAGCCGCTCGTGAGTATTTCCAAGCAAGTTTGGCAATTTACCAGCAAATGGGTGACCAAATGAGCCAAGCAGTCTCGTTTCAAAATATTGCTGGCACCCATTTGAATATGCACGAATATGCCGAGGCTGAGCACTTATATCGTGAGAGCATCGCGATTCATCGCCAAAACGAAGAATCGCCACCATTAATTATGGCCTTGTATGGGTTGGGTTTGGCCTTGCTGCGCCAGAATGCTGATGAACGACGTGAATCGGGCGAAGTGCTGCATCAAGCAGTCACGATGGCGGCGCGACTGAATGTCCAACGTTCATTGGCGATTGCTTTCGAAGGCTTTGCTGAATGGTTGGCGACTAGTAACCCTGAGCATGCGGCCTATTTGGTCGGCGGTGCGGCCAGTTTGCGTAATGCCTGCGATGTTGGCTACTCAGCAGTTAGTTGGCGCGACATAACCAGCTTGCGCGAACAGCTTGATCGCAACTTGGGTCAGGCTGAGCGGCAAGCCGCCGAAGCCACAGGCGAAGCCTTGAGCCAAGCCGAATTGCTGCTGCTGGTTTCTCAAGCCTGATTTGGCTCTAAATCGAGCAGCCAACAGCGTAACAGCGTGGCTAATTGTTCGCGCTGCTCGCTACTCAAACTGGCAATCAAGCGTTGTTCGTTGGCTAGATGCGCCTCGACGGCTCGATTGATCAGATCTAAACCCTCAGCTGTCAGCTGCACCAACAGGCTACGCCGATCGTGCGGATCGGGAATGCGCTCGATCAAGCCACGATCGGCCAAGCGATCAAGCCGATTGGTCATGGCTCCTGATGAGAGCATCAAGGTATTGAACAAGGCGGTTGGGCTACGCTGATAGGGCGCTCCTGACCGCCGCAAACTTGCCAGCACATCAAATTCCCCGCGTTGTAAGCCAAATTGGCCGAATATCCGCGCCAAATCACGGCTCAAATGTTGTTCCAATCGCGCAATCCGCCCAATCAAGCCCATCGGCGTAGCATCAAGTTCTGGTCGTTCGCGCTGCCACTCAGCAATAAAACTATCAACTTGGTCGTGCATAGATTATCTCGATATAAAGATACTTGGCATGAAGATAGATTATATCTTGATGTCAAGATACATTGTCAATACCATCAGCATAGCATATCTGGGTGCTGGTGAAATCTAGCGAAGTTTGTGTTGATCGGCTAATGATGGAATATGCTCTTTGATTACCCGAATCGGCGGCTGGAGGATTGGATTTTAGCGCTAGTGGGGGATGATTGGCTATAGTGTGTAGGCTGGTTGGTTATCTCGAATGCTGCATCCAAATCACTGCCTTTCATTTCCCTGTTTTGGTGAGCCAGCGGCGCACCAATTAATGTTGCAACGTTGGCAACGAGGTCGGTAAAACTGGCCGGAAGTTCGAGCACATCGCAGCCAGCTGCTTGCCTTGAATAAAGGCATGATCAACCGTCGTAACCAGAACGGGGATCTGCACCGTATTCGGATCAAAATGGAGTAATTTAAGTAATGGCCAGCCTGGGGCGGATGCTTGAAGGCCTACATCGAGAATAATTAAACTCGGTTGACTATCCCGTAACTGTTGATAGGTCAGGTCGGTGGTCAGGTAGGTGGTTGTAGCATAGCCTGCTTCGAGCAAGAATTCCTGTAATAAATCCAATAACGCCACATCATTATTGACAACGGCAATCGTTTGGGGCACCATAGGATGCTTCTTTATTATGGACTCGCGCTTACGGGCATTAACGGCATGATAGATCTAAGCTTGATGCGTATGGGGAATTTACTTTTAGTTCCTGATGTGGTAACTCCACGGATAGTCCACATGGCTCTCATTGTGTATCACGTTCGTTATGACGCTTCGGGTTCGGGGTTATCTGTATCGACCAATCCATGACGGATGGCCTCGCGAGCTCGTTCCGACAATCGTTGATATGTCGCCCGAATCTGGTCTAACTCGTCCTCTTCCAACTCCTCCAGATCAAGAAGCGCATTATGAGCACCCTGCGTTGCACGGATCAATTCATCAAGCTTGATTTGAATGGCTTCTGAATCGCGCGTCTGTGTATTTTGAATCAGAAAGACCATAAGAAAGGTAATAATCGTTGTGCTCGTATTAATCACCAACTGCCATGTATCGCTCCAGCCAAACAGTGGTCCACTAATCATCCACAGGAAGATCACCCCGACCGCAAGACCAAACGTCCTTGGTCGTCCCGTGATATGGGCAGTCCACTTGGAGACTTGGGTAAACCGTGACTTCGTTTTGACGCTGTACATACCATATCCTTTCTATGGTACCGATGGCGGGGATGGGATAAAGACCGGCATCTCACACCAGCCGTCCTCAAAAAACCATAGGCACGTTACGTGATCTTCGGCACAAAGACATCAACTCCCAGAACTACGATTGCTGGACATCCTTGCATTGCACACCACTAAGTCGTCAATGTGGAAGCGAATAAAGCCAACCCGAGCACCTAGGCGCTTCACCTACAACGCCTCAATAATGCGGCGAACGCATAGATTCGGAAAATGTGACTCTTCATCTTCCCAGGCACGATCTAGACAGCTGTCCCAAAGATCGCTCCAACGCCAGCCGTTAATGCCATCGCAAGCGCACCCCAAAACGCCACCCGCATGGCACCGACAATAATGGACGAACCACCGGTATAGGCAGCCAATATTCCCAGCAGCGTGAGGAATATGAGTGAGGTTCCCGTTACCAAAACAACGAGATAGGAATTAGCCGCAAGCACGGCGGTCATCAGCGGGAGTATCGCGCCAACGGCAAAGGCAGCCGCCGACGCAAGCGCTGCTTGGATGGGACGGGCACTCATGGTTTCGGAGATCCCAAGTTCATCACGGGCGTGGGCCGCGAGTGCATCCTTCAGCATCAATTGCTCGGCGACTTGCTTAGCGAGGGATGCGTCAAGGCCACGGCGACCATAGATGGCTGCCAGTTCCGCACGTTCGGCGTGGGCATCCACGGCGAGTTCCATGCGCTCACGGTCAATATCCGCTCGTTCCGTATCTGCCTGGGAACTGACCGATACATATTCGCCTGCGGCCATGGACATTGCCCCTGCAACCAAGCCAGCAATGCCGGCCACGACCACCGACTGATGGGATGCATTTGATGCGGCCATCCCAACCACCAGACTGGCAGTTGAGACAATCCCATCGTTTGCGCCTAAGACTGATGCACGCAGCCAGCCGATATGCTGGGTTCGATGCTGTTCTCGATGTGACGTGACCATGGTGACTCCTTTGGAATCCAGGGAGCGGGTGAACCCCGTGTCTCTGATTCTCAGCGCAATACGCTCAGTGTGCCTTCCGCTTCACCAAGTCAGGAGCAGGTTGCACCAAGCAGTGGATCAGTATGTTGATCGATCATGGTGTATGCCTATGCCCGCTCGATCAGCGATGAGCAGCGCCTTGCACGACACACATCGATCCGATTACATGCAGAGCAGACGCGATGAACTACTGTCAGCCTTTGCACGGTTACACACTGACAGGCTGGATGCCAAAGCGTGCTGCGACCTCGGGGGTAATCAATCCTCGGAGCGCATAGCCAAGTCCGGTGATGATGAGGCCGAGGATGAAGAACCCGAGGCCGAGGGCCATCGCACCGTAGGATGCGCCGAGCGCCATTGCCGACAAACTGAGTGAGGTCACGAGACCCGCCGCAGTGAGTTGAGTCGTGCGTGCTTGGTTTGCCACAGGCTGACCCTTCGCATCCTTCAATGCCGCATCAACGGTATTCGTGCCAGATGGGTCGCCGCTGGCAACGGCAAAACGACCCATCTGGGCATAGGATAATCCATTGGAGCTGTCAGCGGCATGATGCTGAATAAGTGCGGCCATGCTGAGCGCAGTTGCGATCCCGGTTACTGGGGCATTCGGGATCGAGGCATCCGCTGGGGTTGTAATCTGTTGGGAACGGAGTTGCTCAGCGACGAACCTATTGATAAAGATGCCAGCGCCTGTGGTGACCAATCCACCACAGGTAAAAAGAACGCCGATCACCATAACGAGCGTTGGAAAGAGTCGTATCGTTTTCATCCCGACCTCCTCGCTGCAATGCAGCGGTCATCGTGGTCCGATTGCTGTGGTACTTGTAGGCTCCCCGCAGGTCGAATTATGACTCCACCGTCGTTTGCGCCATGGTGATTGACTCCATGTGATGGACG
>NZ_DOPT01000060.1:0-280 GCF_003512625.1 Herpetosiphon sp.
ATGAACCACGGGATTGGTGGTTCGCAAATGAAAACGATCAAAAACCGACCTTTGTAAGCGCCCTTTCGCCTGCTGAGCGGGCTAGGGGGGAGGGAATAGCCATCCCGAATTATGACGATTGTATCGCCGCAGTATACAGCTGTTCAAGCCGCGCGGCATAACGGTTCCAAGTTAATTCGGTTTCAACCCGTAACCGCGCCGCTTTACCTAGCAGCCTAGCCCGTTCTGGTTGATTGAGTAGATCGTTGATCGCGGCACTCAGTGCTTGTGGCTGGGCAGG
>NZ_DOPT01000060.1:367-4586 GCF_003512625.1 Herpetosiphon sp.
GCTACCAACAAGCCATGTTCGCCCGAAGTAATTACTCCAGGCACTCCGGCAATCTTGCTGGCGATAATTGGCCGACCCGCGCCCATGGCTTCGAGCAGGGTATTGGGCAAGCCATCGACGTTGCCACTGCGATCGCGCACCGAAGGCAGGATGAAGATTGTAGCAGCATTCAAGGCACTATTGATGAGATCGTGACCAATTGCCCCGGGAAATAGCACGGCCTCGCCAATCCCTAGATCAGCGGCTTGAGCCATAAGTTGCTCTAGGCCTGGGCCATAGCCACCGATCATCAATTTGGCGGTTGGATGCTGGGCTAGCACCTGAGCAAAGGCCTGCACCAAATAGCGAAAGCCTTTTTTCTCGACCATGCGCCCAACCGTAAATAACAATGGTGTAGCAGTATCGAGGCCATGTTGTTGGCGAAAGGCCGCGCCAACGGCGGGATCGGGCCGAAAATCAACGGCATCAACACAATAGGGCAGTACATGCAATTTAGCAGGTTCTGCGCCCAAAGCCGCTGCCCGCGTCGTCAGATCGCTCGATGGCGCAGTGATTGCCGAGGCATAGCGCATGATCGCTGTATTGATCCAGCCAGTTGGGGCAGTGCGCTCAGCCACCGAAACATCCGAGCCATGCGTGCTGATAATCAGTGGTAATTTTCGTTGCCGCGCTAGCAACCAAGCCGGAAAGCCATTCGGAATCGACCAGTGACCATGAATTAAATCGAAGGGTTGTTGGGCGGTAAGCTGGGCCATGGTGCGCCATGCTGAAGCAACTGCCAAGGGTGCAACCAAAAGCGCGGCGTTGCGCATTTGTACATCATTATGCAACGCACCAGCATAGCCCCAAACATTTAAGCTCGGATGCGGCGCATAGCGATAGCGATGGATCTGCATGCCCCGTACCTGATCGCCACGTTTGAGTTCGGGGTGATCGGGCAAAAGCATATGCACCTCGTGGCCACGCTCGACCACGGCGGCGGCAATTTCTTCGATAAAGGGCGCGGTCATCTCACCTGGATATTTGGGAAACGACGACGCAATCATGAGTATGCGCATAACTTGCTATTCGCTCATAGGCTATCAACATGCAATAGCCGTGTATGATGATCAATCAGTTTGGAGTCGTTGGAACATTGCAGCTACAGTTTTGGCTCCAGCAAACTGTATTTATTGAATTTCGTAGATATAGACTGTGCGGTTTTTCGGCCCCGCAAAGCTGGCTCGTAGCACAAACCCAGGTAGCTCCTCGCCTTTGAGCAAGCGGCCTAAGCCAATTTGAGCTTGATCTTTGTTGTTTTGCACAGCATTGACCAGAATAAACGAGGCCTTGTAATAGTCAGCAACCTGTTTAATCACGGCTAAATCGGCCACATTTGGGTTCATCACAGCAGCGCGTTCAGCATGAAAATTGAGTTGCCATGGCACGCGGGTCATAACCACCGCCTCTGGTGGTGTGTTTTGGCGCAACCATTCAAAGGCCTGCAAATCGGGTTGCCATTCGGCATACTCGCTGCCTGCGACGGTAGCACTTTTGTTAGCGGCCTCAACCCACCCCGGGGTGAGCGCCAAGACCAGCAATTGAGCCGCTACCAACAAGGCCAACGGACGACCACGCTGGTTCCAGCAACGAGCAATTGCATCGTGAATTGCCACCAACGCCCCAGCCGCCAGTAAGGCCAAAAATGGCACTAATGGCACAAAATAGCGTTCTTCATCAGCGTGCCAATAGAGCGCCAAGAAGATAATATATGGTGTGAAACTCGCTCCAACCAAGGCGATCAAGCTGGCTTGTTGGCGGCGAGCAGCAATCAAACCAATTAAGCTTAGCCACGCACCCAACATCAACCACACATAGGGCTGACCATTAACGCCCTGATCGTTATTGCCCATCAAATTGCCGCGACCGCTGAACATGCCCAAAGCTGGGCTAGCTGGCAACAAATAGTTGCGAGTCGCTTCAAATTGGTTACCAATTTTATCAAAGGTCTTTTGATAGCCCCAACGCAGAATCCAGCTTGGTTCAGGTAAGCCGTTGCTCCCGGGCAAGCCTTGCTCGTTGGTGTAGATATTGTAGATCGAATCGAAATTTGTGTAGCCGATGATCCAAGCATCATAACTTTCGGTCGAAAAGGCGGGTTTGCCAAATTCGTGCAGGTTGCGGGCAATATAAGGTGAGAACACCAAAACCGCTGGGAGTACCCACCACAAAGCAGCAGTGCGATAGGCTTTCCAGCGATCTTCGACCTGCCACAAACGCCAAATCAGCCACAAGCCCATGCCAATCGCTACAATTACGGCGCTGGTTTTTTGCCAACACATGAGGCCGATGATCAGGCCTGAGCCAAGCAAGCGCTCTTTGCTATGAGTTACCAAACTACGCCAGAGCAACCAAATCGCCGCTGTGTAGAACAGCACAAACGCCAAATCCGAGGTGCTATAGATCATCAAGCGGAACATATGTCGATTGATCAGCACCAACAGCACCGCAATCAAACCAACCCGTTGATCCCACAACTGACGGGCAATACGATAGACCACGATCGACAGCAAACTAAAAAAGATCAGGTTGGGGATTTTGGCGGCCCACGGTTCTGGCCCAAACAAGGCAAAGAATGGCGCAATCCAGACTGGCTGCAACATTGGCCAGGTTTCTTGCACGCGGGTCACGCTGCCATCGGGATACAGTTTGAAAAATTGGGTGACATAATCAACGACCCAGCCACGCCCCGCCACCAAGTTGCGGGCAACTACACCGTTATCGGAGTAATCGGCGTTGCCAAGGTAGTTAATTTGGCGAATTACGCCCCAGCTATAGACTAACCAAACCCCAACCACTAAGCCTAGCAAGGCCCAGCCCAAGCCTTGGCGGGTGCGCAAACGCCGATTGAGCCGATCGAGCAACCGATTGAGATCGCCCCAGTAGAAGCCTGCAATAAACAAGCTAGCTACTGCCAACGAAACCACAATAATCGCCCCAGGATCGAGCTTTTTGGCTTTGGGTAGCCATTCGTTGGCGGCTTGGCTAAGGCTGGGCCAACTGATAGCCAGCAGGCCAATCAGTGCAGCCACAGCTAAACCATAATCAAGATTTTGGCCTTGCAACAAGCGCTGGCGGAAATGCAACCAGGTATCAATAATCTGGCGTTGCCAATTCCAAACCACCACAAAACCAAGCCCCAACAGCACCAACTCAAACGATGGCAACAGCCAGTGGCGGGCAAGATAGCCCAGGGTCAGCCAAAAAACGACCAAGAGCAACCCAAGCAAAAACAATGGCAAACGCTCACGCGGATAGAGCCAACCAGCCAGGAGGATCAAGCCCAAGGCCACTGCTACACGCCAAATCAAGCTCCAGGCAGGCAAATTAAAGCCTACAGTGTTGGTCGTGGCGCTAAGGCCATACAAGCGCAAACCATGGGGGCGGCGGTCGTTGGGATAGAGCGTCGTGCCAGTGAAGGTGGCAGTATTATCCAAGGGGGCAAGCTGCTGTGGGTCGTGGCTCAGGCGTAATTCAAGCTCAAGGTTGCTTTGATTGAGTGCTGGAGTATTTAATTGATAGATGGTGCGTTGGCTGCTGGCCTCAAATACGGCGATCAGCTGTTGATTGACCAACACATGCACAAATGGCTGGCGTACATCGCTGCGTAGCACATCGTCGGGCCAGCCAACTACATCAAGCTCAAGCCTATAACTGCTATGTGCGCCGAGTGCCGGAATCTGAATTTGGGTGCTGCCGCGTGTCCAGCGAAACCGCCCGCCAGTTGCGTCGAGTTCATCGGGGAAGACCGTGCCAAGATCGGTGGCAGCTTGGCCTAGTGCCTCGCTTGAAACCAAAAACGGCTGATCACCCAAGCCGTCGCTGGCGATCCGCACATGAGTCGGCAACTGATAGAGCGCGGTTAATAAGCATAGCGCCATCAGCAACACACTTGCGATTGTAATGATCCATTGACGCAGCGACCATGCAGCGCGGCGTTGCCACCAGTCTTGTACCAAGCCAGCCTCAAATCGTTTCATCGACAACAACGTGCCATTATACCAGAGCATCGCATCGGCGCTTTTTTGCAATTTGGCATTACGATCAACCGATTGATTGGACGAATCGGATAACCGAGATAACTATTTCGCTATCGATCCTCACACTCAGAATCGAGTCATAACCCAGAGCTAGCCTAGCAAAAAAGCAACGAATTTCACGAGCTTTTTTGATGGTCATC
>NZ_DOPT01000060.1:4634-4998 GCF_003512625.1 Herpetosiphon sp.
ACGAGCTTTTTTGATGGTCATCGCTGCTGAAATCAGTGATACTAGCGGTAGTGGAGCGCGTATGTGCCCTCCATTCCGCCCAGCAGTGCCACACGAGACTGGCCCGTGAATGCTCCTGTATGGTCGTGTCGATTGTCTGTGTCGATGAGGAACCCGCCATGAAAATACCCCACAACCAACCTGATTACTCGTAAGCGCTCCCCCATGGTTAATTTCAATCTTTTTTCAGGAGGGAAGCATATGTCTCGTGCGATTCGCAGCATGATCGGCTGTTTTGGCTTAATCATCATGTTGAATATGATTACCCCAACTCGTGCAATACCCAAGGCTCCACCAAGTTCATCACAAGCTGGTGCCCCAATTG
>NZ_DOPT01000060.1:5138-7350 GCF_003512625.1 Herpetosiphon sp.
CCCCAATTGAAGGTTCATGGAACCCCAACCTTGCGAGCCATCTACGCAATCCAGCGCTGATTCGCCATGCTATTGTCGGCCCAGACCAGAATTTGTATATTGCCGGAGCCTTTAGCAATATCAACAATACCGCTGCTAATGGGTTAGCTCGTTGGGATGGTAGCCAATGGCATAGTTTGGCAACCTCGGGCGCTGATGTTGATCGGGTGCAGAGCATGGCTTTTTTTAATAACAAGCTGACCGTAGGCGGCGCATTTCGCACATGGGCTGGCCAACCATTTGCCCAGCTTGTGCAATGGGATGGGGCAGATTGGATGCAGCTTGGGAGCGGATTTCAAGGGTCTTTTAATAATAGCCCAACCCAGACCACGGCAGTTAATGCCCTGACCGTGCTTAACACTATGCTGATCATCGGCGGCAATTTTACTCAATTTCATGGTCAACCAGCAAACGGTGTGGTTGGATGGAATGCAACCGATGCAATCCCATTTGGTTCTGCTAATGGTCAGATTAATATGACGGTTGCAAGTACCGATACCTTAATGATCCATGGTGATTTTCGAACATTTAATAATCAAACAGTTCCATATGGTACGATCCCAAGCTGGAAAGCTGGTATATGGAAAATTCTCGTGCTCCCAGCCATTCCCAGTGGATTTATCTATAAGGCCAATTTAATAAGTATTGATCAGACCATTTATCTCTTGGCGAATGAATCTTATTTCAATGAAACGTTTGTATTTCGCTGGCAAAATGAACGTTGGGTTCAACTCGGAACAGGCCTGCCTGGTCAATTCACCAAACTCACCAACGCTAATGGCTCGCTCTATCTGGCGCAAGCTGATGGTGATGGAAATGCCAACGATAGCTATGGGGTGGTGCTTCGACTAGTGGATAATCAATGGCAAACAGTTAATCTGCCGCATAGTTACACAAGCATTAGCCAATTAGTAGCGATTGGCTCTGATGTATATATTATTGGGCTGCCAGCGGAAAATCAGCAATGCCCAAATCTTGTCTGTACCTTTACCGTTGAACGCTGGAATGGCACAACCCTTCAGCTGATTGGTGAAGCTTGGCAAGCACCAAGCATTGTGTCGCTGGTTGGCGACGTAGATCATGTTTGGGCAACCAGTCGGCCTACCTATCTTGATCGGCAGGCAGCGCCGACAGTGTTGTTTTGGAATGGTCAATTGTGGCAAGGCTCTTCCAATACAGAATCGTTTACCACTACGATCGTTCCAACGCTGTTCAAAACAGCAGATAATAGCGTCTACTATACGACGCGCTTCGAAGGGAGTATTGACCGTCAGGTTTGGGGTAATGTCTGGCGCTTGGATCGCCTTACCCGCACATGGAACCCCAATATTGACATTGGTGGTTGGTTTGGTGGCTGGAACACAAGTGGCAAGGATCTCTTGGGGTCTGCTGGTAGCGTCGTGATGTATAGTAGGCCAGTCGATGGAGTTCTCCGGTTGCGGAGCAACGTTTGGTCTGAAGAAACCAGCGAGTTCGAGGTGGCTGGCGCGTGTGATATCTGTGTGCCATTTGAAGTTAATGGTGAGTTTTATCAGCTTGTGGTTAGAGCGCAACTTCAGCTTATCCATTGGAATGGCAGTAGCTGGGATACACTCAATAGTTGGGAGAATAGCTATCCTGTCCAGCTGACATCCTACCCAGTTGTCGTATGGCGTGGCGATTTTTACTTGATCAATGGTCGCAAGCTCCAACGCTATAACTTAACAACCCAAATGGTCGAAGATATTGCCCTGCTTGATGGTGATGGCTATAGTTTAGCTACCTTCACTGATCAATATTTGTATGTTGGGGGCGCTTTTTCCAGCGTCAATGGGATTGCCGCCCAGAACCTCGCCCGCTGGAATGGCACGCAATGGCAGGCGCTGAGCCAAGCCCCAAATGGGCCAGTCTACGTCATTGCCACCTCGCCAAATTATCTGTATATTGCAGGAAACTTCAGCCAAGTTGGTACAACCAACTCCCTCGGGGTAGGCGTATATCACTTAACCAGCTCGTATCAAGTTTTTGCCCCGATAAGCAATAAATAAACTCGAAATGGCCTGTAATGATTGGAATTACAGGCCATTTTTTTGATTAGCGCTGTGCCAAAATTTCATACAACAGCACCCCTGTGGCCACCGCCAAATTCAGCGAATCGGCTTGGCCACGCATTGGAATGCTGACCAAGGCTTGG
>NZ_DOPT01000060.1:7451-8245 GCF_003512625.1 Herpetosiphon sp.
TTGTTGCTCGGCATCCAAGCCTTCGCGCTCACTGCCCATCAGCAAAATCAGCGGCTGGGGATAGGCATAGTCGCGATAGTGGCTGCTGGCTGAATCCGCCGCCCCAACCAAATTAAAGCCACTTTGGCCAAACCATTGGCTAAATTCAGCCCAAGTTGCCTTAACCAAGCGTTGGCTGAATAACGTTCCCATACTAGCTCGCCCGGTCGCTGGATCATAGGGATCGGTGCAATCGCCCAATAAAATCACGCCTGCTGCGCCAACAGCATCGCCAGTGCGCAAAATTGTGCCCAAATTCCCAGGATCACTAATCGCGTTGAGCGCAATCCAACACAGGCCTTGGTCGGGCCTAACATCGGCTAAACTGGCCCATTGCTGGCGCACAACTGCTGCTAAACCTTGTGGGCCATCTTTGCTCGAAAGGCTGGCAAAAACCTCGCCGCTGACTTCGAGGATAGGTATGGCTTGTTGACGCTGTTGCTCAACTAAATCTTGGGCAAATTGGCTACGCAACAGGTCGGGCGCAACGATCAATTGCTCAATCGGCGCTTGGGCTTGCACCGCCTCGGTCACATTGCGAATACCTTCAATAAAAAAAAGACCAGTGGCTTCGCGCTCACGGCGTTGGCGCAACGCCCGAATTTGCTTAATGGCTGGATTATGTTTGCTGGTTAACATTGCCAAACTTTCTGGTTGAAATCATGCTGTTGGCTATTGTAACAAGCAATTTGCTCAAAGGTATCTCATCTCATCCCATCCTAGCTCTATTCTACTAAGCATTGGTTGATCACCAC
>NZ_DOPT01000087.1:0-73196 GCF_003512625.1 Herpetosiphon sp.
GTGCGTCCCTGTCCGCCCTTAAAGTGCGGCGGGAGAGGGGAGTTCCAAGTTTCATGATGTGGTAGTTCCCCTCGCCTAGTGGGCGGCAAAGGGTGTGAGGGCATCACTTAGCTATGGCGTTCGGCGTAGGCGATGCCTGCTTGCAAGGTCGCCTCAACCACTAAACTATTGAAATTCATGCCAGTGGTAACTAGCGCTTGAGCAACTTCGGGCCGAATGCCAACCAGCATTGGTTCGCTGCCCAAGAGTCGCACACTATCAATCAGTTCTGAGAAGGCTTGGCTGACCATATTGTCGATTACTGGCACACCCGTCACATCGATAATAATCCAGCGTGGGCGGTCAGTCGAGATCCGACCAAGCACATTGGTTTGCAGGGTTTTGAGGCGTTGTGGTCCAAGTTCGCCGATTAATGGCACAACCAACATGCGCTTGCCAACAGGCAAAATCGGCACACTCATCGAGCGAATAATTGCCCGTTGATTTTGGATGGTGTCAAGTTGAGCGGCGGCATCGCTACGGGCAATTTCGGCCTCATGACGAGCTTGATCGACCCGCTCAACCTGATCGCGTAAGGCTTGCTGCTCGTTGTTAATGCTATCGAGTAGATGGTTGAAGGCCACAAACACATCGCCAATTTCATCGAGGCGTTTAACTTCGGCCCGTTGCGCATAATCGCCAGCAGCCACAGTTTGGGCCGTTTTTTGTAAGGCGCGAATTGGCTTAAAGATCATATGATGAAATAAGATCGTCATGCCAATCAGGGCAATCACCCCAATCACGCCCAGCACATTCATATAACGCAATGGATTATTGGAGATATTAGCGCGGCGCTGAACGCCTTCTTCGGTGACTAAATCGCGGTAGGTTTTGAAGCGCGTATCGAACGATAAATTCAAATCGCGCACTTGGTCGAAGCGGCGTTCGATCACGCGAGGATCGTCGGTGGCAGAGCGATCAATAAAGGTTTGGGTATCTTCAATAATTGATTGAACTGATCGGCGTAAGGCAACATAGGCTGCTTGAACTGGCTGATTGGTATCATCAGTTAAGCCATCCATCACTCCAATTAAACGCTCAGTTTCGCGCACCCAACCAGTTCGCGAAAGCAGATATTGATCATCTTTGGTTTGCAAAAATGCGAGAGTATTTTGGGTGATGCCTTGGGCACTGGTTTGCAGCCGCAACAATGAATCGAGTTGCGGAATCGTTTGATCGATCAGCGCCTCGACATCAGTGCGATACTTGCCTAGTGACCAGCGAGCAATGATATTGGCACTGCCCACCACCATCACCAGAATGATCAGGCCTAAGCCAAAACGTTGACGAATCGATGAACGCATAATGCCTCAGTGTAAATAGTGTTGATATGATCCATGCGATTATGCTGTTGTTGATTCGTTGTTGAGCGTTGCAAGAATGGCTTACAAGACCATTTGGGCAGCTCGCCCCGCAACCAAAAAGCAAAACAGCGCAACGGCGACTGTCCAACCGACTCCACCCAAAACTGCGCCGACGCGAGCACCAGCGCTAGGCCGAGCTTCTACCAAACGCGGGATAATTTCATTGGTCAGGGTGCGATAGCCAGTGGCTAACAAAATGGCTCCTAGCCCTAAATGCGCTAAGCCAAACCCTAGAATGACAATACTGCCAATCAGCTGCATGGTCGTCTCCTTTGCCGATCAAGGATGCTGCTCTTCTATTCTACGGGAGAACCGCATGACCTGCAACTAATTTAGTAACAAAAACACGATAAAACCAGCTACGAGGGTTGGTATGACTTGGCGCGTATACCAAGCCACGATGATCGCGATTGCCCCAGCCGCCATTTTGGGATTAATCAGATCAATCTGCTGATTGCTAATCGCTAAATCACTGGCAATAATCGCCGCCAAAACCGCTGCTGGCACAAAGCGTAGGCCGCGCTTGATGATTTCAGGTACATTGGCGTTGCCAAACAAGGCAATGAAGGAGTAGCGAATTCCGAATGTGAGCAAACCGATAATCACAATTGTGAGCCACTGACTCATGCCCGTTTTCCTTCCAGCCCTAAACCAACCCCAATGCCCACAATTGCCGCCACAATCAAGCCCAATTTATAGGGCAAGCCTGCCGCTAGCACTGCCACACTCGCCCCAGTCACCGCTGCGCCAATCACCGCTCTATCGCGTAAAGTCGGGACCAAAATACCAATGAAGGTCAGGGCTAAGGCGATTTCCAAGACTGGCATTGTACCAATTTGGCTACCAACCAATAAGCCAATTGCCGTGCTGAGCTGCCACGAGAACCAAAGCATGAAGCCTGCCCCGAAGAAGTACCAGTGGCCATACTCAGGGTCATTGCGTTCTTGATAGCCGGTAATTGCCACGGCATAGGCCTCGTCGGTCAGCAAATAGGCCAAAAGGATGCGCCAAGTGCGTTTAAGTTGTTGCAGGTAGGGCGCAACCGAGGCACTATACAAGGCGTGGCGCAAATTTACCACCGCTGCGGTCAGAATAATCGCCAAGTTGGGCACGCCTGTGCCAAACAATTGAGCCACGATCATCTGCGAGGAGCCAGCAAAAATAATTGTAGACATGGCTTGGATGAGCCATGGTGATAAGCCGAGTTTTAATGCAGTTACGCCGTAAATCACCCCAAATGGCACAACCCCTAAAACGATCGGGATTTCGGCTTTAATTCCGGCGAACCAGGCTTGATATTTTGGATGCATGCAGCTTCCTTGGCTAAAAAAACAGCAGGCTGTTGAATCAGCCTGCTGAAACATCGACCCAACTTAGAGGCTTTGCAGAAAGGCCTGCACACCTTGACTGGCTAGCTCGGGCTGCTCGATAAAATAGCAATGGCCGCTGCCAGGAATTAATTGAAATTCAGCATTGGGAATGATCTGCGCCAGCAACCGCCCGTTGCCAATTGGCACCAAAACATCGGCATCGCCATGCTGCACCAGCGTAGGATGCTGGAGTTTAGGCAGACGCTCGATCGTGCTGTGGTTCATAATTGCGCTCCATTGGCCCATAAAGCCATGAGCTGGCCCATGATTTTGCATGCCCACCTCAATATATTCCTCGATCACTTCGGGATGAGCTTCGACAAAGGCTGGAGCAAAATTAAAGCGTACACTATCTTGCATAACTTCGTGGGCAGTTTTTTGCGTGCCACTCAGCATCAACTCTAAAACCCAGGCTTCGGGCGCAAGGTTGCTAGCTTCAGCATGAAATTCATCGGGCAAGGCAGGAATATTGGCGGGATCGTTGGCGTAATGCGGTAGCGTACAGCCCAAAACCAAACCTTGCACCCGCTCAGGGTAATTCAAGGCCACATGTTGGGCGATCATTCCACCCATCGAAACGCCCCAAACGTGCGCCCGCTCAATCCCCAGATGATCCAATAAGCCAATCGCATCGGCAGCAAAATGCTCCATGCTATAGGCGGTGAAATCGGTGGGAGCGGTGGTTTTACCAACCCCACGATTATCGTAATAGATCACCTGAAAATGTTTGGTTAAAAACGGCAATTCTTTGCGCCAGCCATCGGTCGTGCCGCCCAATCCCATAATCAAGAGCAAGGGTGCGCCTTGCCCAGCGACTTCATAATTAAGCGTGATGCCATTGATTGCTGCCTGGGGCATGCCAAAGTACCTCCAAAAAATCTACTAAGCGACTGAACGTTCCATAATGATCCGCAGCCATGCCAACAAGCCAAACTCAGCGGCGGTCATAAAGCTCGCAAAAATCGCTGGCCGCGCCAGTTGGCTCAAACGCACAACCGTGTTCTCGCTGCGGGTGATCATGGCGATGATCATAATATTGACGATAAACATAACACTTAAAATGCCGACCGTGCTGAAAATTGCCAATGGATAGGCAATAAATGGTGAGGCCAGTTGGGTCAGCACAAACAGACAAACTGCCACCGCCACTAAAATCGCATAATCGCGCCAACTGCCAATAATTCGTTGATCGTGGCGAGCATTGGCTCGCACACTGATGTTGAAGGCAAACAGCAACATCGAACCCATGCTAATACCCATCGCCAAGCCTGAGAGGATGCGCAAAATTGGCTGCGGCGTGTAGAGATTGTAGTTGCCAATATCGAGCAACAACGAATTAAAGCCATCGCTGCCCATCCAAGCCACACTCAGCACCAGCACAATCCCAATTGCCAAGGGTGGTAGTTTGGCGGCACGGCCACGGCCCAATAAGCTGAGCGTGATGATTGTGGCCAAGAAACCGCTATACAAGCCTGTATTGCGCTGACAGAGTGGCATCATCGTGCCGCCAAGGCTCAGGGTATGTTCCTTCGAGCAAACTCCATGCACCACCCAACTAAGTTTCTCGGTGAAATTGCCAGGAATTAAAAACAGCCCAGCAATTGTTAAGGTGAGTAACACCCCGATCAAGCCCCATAAGGCTGGGCGTTCATCGCGTTCGGGTAAGGGCTGGGGTTTGCGAGCCTCTTGAACAATAACTTCACGCTCAGCTTTACGAGCTTCAACTTGTTGCTTGGCCTTTTCAAGCACTAAACGATTGAGATCGCGTTCATTCATGATCGGGCTACTCCTACTACTTAGGGTTGTTTTATAGCTTAGGGTTGCCCAAAATCGCTGATCAGCTTAAGCGTTTGCGAACGGCTGATTGCGCCAACATGGATTTTTTGGACTAACCCATTGGGATCAATAAAGTAGGTTGTGGGCAAATAGTTAACATTAAAAGCTTGGCTAATACTGCCATCGCGATCCAGTGGCAATACATAGCTTACCCCAATTTCGCTGGCAAAACGCTGCACAACTTCAGCATTTTCATCTTTGTTCACACCAATAAAGACCACATCTTGGCGTTCGCGGGCGATCGCCTCGAAATCGGGCATTTCGGTGCGGCAGGGCACACAGGTGGTTTGCCAAAAATTGAGCACCACAACTTTGCCACGAAAATCGCTCAGCGCGACCTTTTTACCTGCTTGCTCATAGCTTAGCTCAGGAATTTGCTCGCCAATTTGCACTGTACCTTCAGCCAAACTCAAGTTTTGGGCCAAGCTGACATTGGCGGCTGGCAGGCTTTGTGCTGTGGGACTAGCTTGACTGGCACATGCAGCCAGTAACAAAAATATACATCCAAACGAGGCTAAACGGCCTATCATTATTAAACTCCTTGATCTGGATTCGGTATAGAGTTGAGTGCATTGCGGATGGTAGTCTCATTGAACGGATAGTACCAAGATTGGGCTGCAATTTGCAGCACAGGTATCTTATACTTATAACGCTCATACACTGCTATATCATCAAGAATATTGATACACACAAGCTGAGCTTGAAACTCCTGCGCTAGCGCTTCAAGCCAATGCTCGGCTTCGTCGCATAAGTGACACCCGGGACGCATATAAAGCTGCCAGTTCATTATGACCCTCCTAGCATGCTATTGTACCGCGTCCACGATCAACGAGTGTATTTTTTGGAAGGAGCTAGCTCATGCCGCCGATTGACGTTCGTGGTCATAGTTTGATGTACGATGATGGTGGTGATGGCGAGGTGGTGTTGTGTATCCATGGGTTTCCCTTCAATCGTTCGATGTGGGATGAAGCGCGATTGGCCTTAGCTAGTCGTTATCGGGTGCTTAGCCCCGATTTACGTGGTTTTGGCGAATCAAGTGGCAGCGAGAGTTGGACGCTCGACGATCAGGCCAATGATTTAATTGAATTATTGGATCAGTTGGGAATTGATCGGGTGGCCGTGCTTGGTTTATCGATGGGTGGTTATATTGCACTGAATTTGGCGCGACGCTACCCTGAGCGTTTGTGGGCAATGGTGTTAATTGATACCAAAGCTACATCTGATAATTACGATGCTAAGCAAAATCGCTTGAAAACCGCTGAGACCGCTCTCCGCGAAGGTGCAGCCCCGATTGCCGCCCAAATGTTGCCTAAATTGCTCAGCCCCGCCAATGCTGATGATCAGCGTTTAATTGAGCGGCTCAATAGTATGATGCTCACGACCAATCCCAAAACGATTGCCAGCGCAGCCCATGCCATGGCCAGTCGCCCTGATTCAACGCCCTATCTTTCGACCATGGCGCTGCCAAGCATGGTGATTGTTGGCAACGACGACCAAATTACCACGCCCAATGATGCCCATGCCATGGTTGCTGCCCTGCCACACGCCAGTTTAGTGACGATTCCCGATGCTGGGCATATGAGTGTTTTGGAGCAACCAGAAATTGCCTATGGCGCAATTCGGGTCTTTTTGGAGCAGGCTCAACAGGGTTGATTGGCGCAAACGTTAGGGCTATAATGGGCAAGTTTGATTCTAGCTATCTAAGGAGTAGCCCTCATGGATGTGCGCAAACTATCGCGACGACAATTTTTAGGTGTGTCGGGAGTTGCGACGTTAGGTTTATTGGCTGGTTGCGGAGCTGAAGAAACCATCAAGCCTGCGGCAACCGCTGAGCCAACTGAATTTAACGCCGATAGTGCGTTACAACTGCTCAAAGATGGCAATGCCCGTTTTGTGGCCAATCTTACGGTTGACCCCAACCAAGATCCCAATCGCCGCACAACCACGGCCAAAGGCCAAAACCCCTTTGCCACAATTGTTGGCTGTGTCGATTCGCGGGTTGGGCCAGAAGTGGTATTTGATCGCGGGATTGGCGATTTGTTTGTGGTGCGCACGGCAGGCCAAGTGATTGATGACGTGGCGATTGGCAGCATCGAATTTGGAACTGCTGAGTTGGGTATTCCTTTGGTGATGGTTTTGGGCCATCAAAAATGTGGTGCCGTAACCGCTACGATCGAATCGGTTGAAAAAAACACGCCTGCGCCCGACCAAATTGCCGCAATCGTTGAGCACATTCGGCCTGCGGTTGAGGCCGTCAAGGCTTCAGGCCAAGAACCAAGCGATTTGGTTGACGCAGTGGTGCGCGAAAATACCAAATTAACCGTGGCTGCCTTGAAAGCAGCGCCATTGTTGGCTCAACTTGAGTCTGAAGGTAAAGTCCGAATTATCGGCGGCTACTACCATTTAGATAGTGGCACTGTCGAATTTTTCTAGGCTTGGGTCATTAGATACGTATCTTGGGTAGCGGAACCATAACAGTGTTGGAGCCAAGGCTTGGTATGCTGGTAGCAATGATGCTTTGCATACAAGGAAAGGTTTTCCGATGGCTCCACCTGTTGTTTTGCCAGATCTGCAAACATTGACCGTTGATGCGGCGGCGGCACTAGCCTATTTGCTGGCTGGGAATGCCCGTTTCGTCGCCAACCTCCCACTCGAACCTCACCACGATAGTTTATACCGCCAACAACTAACGCAAGGCCAACACCCATTTGCCATGATCCTCGGCTGCGTCGATTCACGGGTGATTCCCGAATTATTGTTTGATTGTGGCTTTGGCGATTTGTTAGTGATTCGCACGGCAGGCCATGCAATCGATGAAGTAACTGTTGGCAGCATTGAGTTTGGCGCTGATGTGCTAGAAATTCCGTTGTTGGTGGTGCTTGGTCATGAGCATTGCGGCGCTGTCAAAGCGACAATTAACATGCTTGATCAGCATCAAACCGCGCCCGATCGCATTGCTGTTTTAGTTGATCATCTGCGCCCAGCGGTTGCTGAAATTGATATTCATGCTCCCGACCGCTTAGATGCGGCAGTTCGGGCGAATGTGGTGCATACCGTGGCTGAGTTGCAGCGAATACCATTGTTGGCTCAGCGTGAGCAAGCGGGCCTGTTGAGGATTGTAGGGGCGTATTATAGTTTAGTCAGTGGCGCAGTCGAGTTATTGACTACGCCACTTGATTAAGCACTATTTTTCTTCGATCGTAACCGTCAAGATCGCATCGCCAGGTGCGCCACCCATGTTTGGATCGCGAGGCGTGATCTGATCAACGACATCTTGACCAGCAGTTACTTGGCCGAAGATTGTATAGGCATCGGGGGTCAAGTGCAAGGCTGGAGCCAAGGTAATGAAGAATTGTGAACCATTGGTATTAGGGCCAGCGTTGGCCATGGCCAAAACCCCAGCTTTATCGAAGAGCAAATTGCTGGTGGTATCTTCATATTCGTTGACAAACTCATAGCCTGGGCCACCCATCCCAGTGCCAGTTGGATCGCCACCTTGAGCCATAAAGCCTGGAATCACGCGATGGAAAGTCACGTTATCGTAGAAACCTTCACGAGCCAAAAACACAAAGTTATTGACCGTGCGGGGAGCATTTTTGGCGTTGAGTTCAATCACAATATCGCCTTTTTGGGTTTTGAGGGTCGCGATATATTGCTTGTTAACGTCAATCGTCATGGCTGGCTCGCTGGCATATTGCTTCGGCATGCCAGGGCTGCTGGTGTTGCCACCATCGCTAGGAGCAGTGGTTGGTCGGCCAGTGCTTGCCTCGGTTGGGGCTACTTCAGCAGTTGGGGCGGTGGTTGGGCGCGTTTCGATCGTTGGAATTGCGGTTGATTCAGCTGAACCACAAGCGGTTAATACGAGCGCCAACAGCGCAATCGTGGTTGTTCGTCGCATCGGTTAAGGCTCCTCACAGGACATAAAAAATCACCGTGGGATTATAGCACGGGAGTGAGAACATAGAACATAGAGCATAGGGGCGAAACCACGAAGAGCACGCAGAGCGTGAAGTTTATGTTTGATCCACGAAGGGCACGAAGTTACACAAAGTTTGTTTTTGATCCACGAAGGGCACGAAGGGCACGAAATAGGGCTATAGGCTAAGGGCTTTTGGCTAGCGAAATACTTGCGATACCACCAATATGTTCCGATATCCGATAGCCTTCAGCCCATAGCCTCACATCCTCTGCGCCTCTGCGTTAAACGCCCGATCTCTGACCCTAATCCTTTCCTTATGTTCTATGCTCTATGTTCTTTCTTCGCTTTTGCCTTTTGCTTTTTGCCTTTTGCTTTGTACTCACTCGCCTTTGGCAAACACTCCATCAAGATGAGCGGCATCGTTGACGCGCAAGACCCGCCATTCATCGCCGTGAGCTACAATCTCGACGAACGCGCCATTATCGAGCCATAAACGGCCAAAGTGACGTAGCGGTGCTGCCAGCAAGTGGCAGACCAAAGCGCGAATTGCGCCGCCATGTGAAACCGCTACCACGGTTTGACCACGGTGATTGGCGGCAAAATGCTCGAAGGCCTTGGCCATGCGCTGTTGCAACTCAGCATACGATTCGCCATTCAGGCGTTGAGTACTGTCGGGGTTGAGTTTGATCAATTGCATATGGTCGGGAAACAGATCGTGCAATTCTTCAGGAGTATGGCCGGCCCAATCGCCATCGTTGATCTCACGCAGATCAATTAATGGCTCAGGCGTAAGGCCAATTTGCTCGCCAATGATGGTGGCGGTCTCCCACGCCCGGGCAATATCGCTGGCATAAAGATGATCGATTGCTAGGTTTGCTAGGCGTTGACCAGCGCATAAGGCTTGTTCGCGCCCGCGCTGATTCAACGGAATTGGCAAATGACCTTGATAACGGCGTTCAGCATTCCAGGCTGTTTCGCCATGACGAACCACGATCAACCGCATAAGACGACCTCGCTTGACACTAATGCTAGGCTATTGTATCAGAGCCAACACTTGGCTTCGTTGTCAAATCAATCTCTCCTCGCTATAATACGCCCTAAAGCGATAACTTTGCATTTTTTAGTAACCCACACTTCGTGGGGGAGGCGAGCCGAATGTCTCAAGTTGCCTTAACACCACGTTCTCAGCCAACGACTGTTTGGCAGTTACGGCGCAAAAAAGTCCCCGATCAACTTTCGTTGCCTGCTGATTATGTTCCAACTGACTATACGTCGTTGCCAACTCCCGAAGAGCCAAAAAAAGGTGGCGGTCTAGGGATGATTTTGGTTGTGGTGGTCTTGTTCTTGGCGTTGGGGGCAATTGCCTATGCTGTTTGGGGGCAGGGTAGCGGCGAGGAAGATGTTGTTCCAACCAAAGTGCCAACCACCGCGCTAACGATTGATCGGGCTAGTATGATCGTGAGCGATGGCAAATTGACGGCTCAAATCTCCATTACCACAGATGCACCTGATGAGAGTCAAGTGGGAGCGATCTTATTGGAAGATGGCCGCCCATTTGAATTTTTTGATACCGATGCCATGACCACCACTGTCAGCGGCGGCAAGGCTCGCTTGATTATTCCTGAAATGGAAGGTCACGAAGATGGCCGCAAATCGTCGGAATATACTGTCCAAGTAACCGTTGCGAGCGCTGATGGCGATGTTCTAGCCAAAGCCGACGAAGCGATTGAAATCAAGGGCGATGCGCTTGATCGTTTCTTGGGCGATACCGCAGTAACTCCAATCGATGTAACCCCAACCATCACTGATCCAATTTCAGGCACGATGGTACCAACGCCTGCTGATGGCTCGACTCCAGTAACCCAAGTTACGCCAGTTCAGCCAACTGCCGCACCTGGTGGCCTGCCCGTGCCGTTGGATAATGTGGTGATCAGCCGCCCAGGCATTGTCTATACCACGCCGTTTGGCCCAGCCAACCAACGTGGCAACGTAACTGCTGGCGAAATTGCGCGAATTGTCGTCAAGATGCCAGTGAATGGTGAAGTTTGGTATTTGGTCGCGATCAGCCAAAGCGGTCAATCAGGCTGGCTCAATAGCAGCACGATTGACTTACCTGCAACTGAAGTCAACAAAATTACCCCTGTTAGCGGCGATGCACCATTTGCCGTAGCCTTCAATGGCGGTAATGTGCGCTCAGCACCTGGGGGCGATGTTTTGACCCAAGTTGATGCTGGGGTCAATGTCTCGCTGATCAACCGCAGCAGCGATAGCGCTTGGTTCAAAATCAAGTTACCAAATGGTAGTGAAGGATGGGTCGTTGGTCAGATCTTGACTATCAACCCTGCGGTATTAAATACCATCCCTGTAGCACCCTAAAAAACAGTACTAAGCATCCTTGACTCAGCAAAAACCCGTGGGATACAATAGTCTCACGGGTTTTGCCATGGTTGCCGTATCTGTCTTGGAGGTAAAGTATGGATGAACAGCAAAAAACACCGATCAGCGGTTCCATGCAACGAGCGGTGCGCGGTGATAAAAACCCACTCGATGCCGTTGAACAAGAATTACGCACCAGCGTCTTTGGCCAAAATCGCGCGATCGAAAGCTTAATTCGTGCCCTGAATCGTGCTCGCTTTGGCTTTAGTGCTGGTAGTCAGCAGCGTCCACGCGCAACGTTGCTGTTTCTTGGGCCAACTGGCGTTGGTAAAAGTGAATGTGCTAAGCGCTTAGCTGCATTTTTACATCCGCAAGGCGGTGGGTTTCTCAAGCTCGATTGTTCGCTGTTTAGCCAAGGCCACGAAGTTTCGGCGTTGCTTGGCGCTCCTCCCTCCTACGTCGGACGCGATCAAAAGCCCTTGCTCGACCCTGAGTTGATCGAGCAAGAAAATGCGGTGATCTTGTTTGACGAAATTGAAAAAGCCACATCCGAGCTTTGGAATTTGTTGCTGCAAATCATGGAAGATGGCGAGATTACCTTGCTCAACGGTGGGCGCAAAGTTTCATTCCATCGCGCTATTGTTATCATGACCACGAATGTTGGCGCTCAGGAAATGGCAAATTATGTCTCGCAACGCACCATCGGTTTCCGCACACCCAATCGCGTCGTCGAATCGACTGGCCAACAAATTTATCAAATCGGCTTTGAATCGCTGCAAAAGGTCTTTAGTCCTGAATGGATCAACCGGATCGATGAAATTATCGCTTTCCGGCCATTAAGCAGCGACACATTGCGCCAAGTCCTTGATCGCATGGTCGCTGAATCGAATGAGCAATATCGTCGCCATGGAGTGGAAATTAGCTTAAACGAGGAAGCCCGCGATTATATTTTGCGCCGTGGTTTCGACCCACGTTTTGGCGCTCGCCCGTTGCGCTCCCGTTTGATGAAGGATATCGATGCTCCATTGGCCGATTTGCTCGCTTCGGGCGGGATTCCCAGCGGGGCAAAAGTGCAAATTGTGGTCTCGGAAGAAGAAGCCAAGGATGGCAATAATCTCGATTTCTTCTACGAGCCTGATGCAACCTTGGCGGCCTTTGCCGCAGATTATGCGGCTAAGCAAGAGCAAGCTCCGCCATCAGCCCGTGAAGTTGCTGGGCCACCGTCACATACCCCTGGCCCATCGATTGCTCGCTCAACCGAAAACAATAATCGACGCTAAGTTCCCTCACCCCAACCCCTCTCCCACTGAACGCGGGAGAGGGGCTTTTTTTACGTCTCGTTGGGCGAAAGCAGGGCTGAGGGAACTTAAAAGCGTTGACTAGCGCTTTGTTCAGCGGTGTGGTCGCGTAGTTTTTGGTAGCTTTGATGGCGGGCGCTGCTGATTTGACCAGCCTCAACTGCGGCCAAGACTGCGCATTCTGGCTCGTGAGTATGGGTGCAATCGCTAAAGCCACATTCATCGATAAATGGCCGGAATTCGCGGAAGCACCATTCAAGTTCATCTGGCTCCATTTGATAGAGGCCCAGCTCGCGAATGCCTGGAGTATCGGCCACAAAACCACCAGCATGCAATGGCACCAATTCGCCTGCCACCGTGGTATGCTGGCCTTTATTGACTGCATCGCTGACATCGCCAGTGCGCAAATTCAGGCCTGGCTGAATCGCATTGAGCAAACTCGATTTGCCAACCCCCGAAGGGCCAGTAAAGGCCGAAATTTTATTATGAATTATCTCTTGAACTTGCTCGATGCCTTGGCCAGTGCTCACGCTGGTGTAAAACACCGGATAGCCAATTTGCTCGTAGATGCCAAAGACCTTTTGATGGCTATCGCTGACTAAATCGCATTTATTGGCAATAATTGCTACATCAAGATTATTGGCCTCAGCAATCACCAAAAAGCGATCGATCATGCGCACATGTGGCTCAGGGTGAGCTACGGCAAAGGTAATTAGCACAATATCTAAATTAGCAACAATTACTTGTTCAAAATGTGCGCCCTTGATGGCGGTACGGGCAAGCTTGCTGCGCCGTGGGTAAATCTCTTCAACCACACCTTCGTTGGGAATGGTTGGCGTGATCCGCACGAAATCGCCAAGCGTGGCAAGATCGCTATACTGTTTGGTTTTTTTGAGCCGCCCGCGCAGGGTGCAGCGCAGCGTTTCGCCTGTTTCATCGAGTTTTACCCAGAAAAAGCCACTTTGGGCACGCATGATCGTTCCGTTCATTCACGCTCCTTCGATGCTGTGTTCAGCGTTGTCTTCATGATGATGCTCCATATAGTCGGTGTCTTCGTCCATAAAATCTTCATCGGCCAATGATCGGCCTGTGAGGGTCATAAAAACGTCTTCCATAGTGGCATTGGACTTGCCAATTTGCTGACCAATGCGATCTTTGAGACCTTGCGGGGTATCCAAAGCTACAATTTTGCCAGCATCGATAATCGCGATGCGGTCGCAAAGCCGGTCGGCTTCGTCCATATCGTGGGTGGTCAAAAAGACGGTTGTGCCCGATTCATCGCGCAAACGCCGCACAAAGCGTTGCACATCCGAGCGCGAACGTGGGTCAAGCCCGGTCGTTGGCTCATCAAGCAGCAATAACCGTGGTTTGGTCAACAGGCCACGGGCGATTGCAACTTTTTGCTGCATGCCGCGTGACATATTTTCCAGCGGCTCGTACAAGCGTTTTTCCTTCAAGCCCAGCGCCGCCAAAATGCGCACACATTCGGCGCGAGCATAGGCTGGCTTGAGATCATACAAACGGGCGGCGTACATTAAGTTTTCTAAGGCGCTCAATTTCTTAAAAAACGAAGCCTCAACGCTAACCCGATTGATTAAGCGTTTGACGGCTTTCTCATCGTTGCGGACATCGAGGCCAAAAACCTGAATCTTGCCCGAATCGGGAATAAGTAAGGTTGAGATCAAGCGAATCAAGGTTGATTTGCCTGAGCCGTTGGCTCCCAATAAGCCAAAAATCTCGCCCTCGGCCACATCGAGGCTGACGTGATCAACCGCGACGACTGGTGGCTTGGGGTTAGGACGAGGGCGACGAGTGAGCCAATGTTTGACTTCACTCGTGCCAAATTGTTTATAAATATTTGCTACCACTAAAGCAGGTGCTTGCTGCATTGGGATACTCCATCCAAGGGTTGCACGAACTGGTCAATTGCTATGAGCAATTCCATGATATGCGATAGATGGGATCGATCAACTCTCTCTCTTCATTGAGGAGGATTTATCGACGTTTGCTGGCGTGGTCGTCGCTAACGTGTAATTCCAAGCGCCGAAAACCTAGTTGATCGAAGGCCAGATCCACCAAGCGGCCAATGCGGCTGGTTTGATCTTGATCTGGTTCGTGGGGCAACTCGGCATAAGCCCGTTTCATCGAGTTGGGCTTGGGCTTGGGCTTTTCTACACACAGGACGGTTCCATCGCGGTCGAGCATTAACACTAGGAGCCTCCTAAACAAACGTAATAGACCATGAGTATCTTGCTTGAAAGAATGCTCACGGCCCATCATAGAAAGGCAGGTCCACAGCCGTAGAAAACAAGAGCCGTGAGCGTTGTTAGAATCACGCCCACGGCCCTCGGTGCTTATTAGCGAATCGCTTTAGGAGAGAAGCACGAGGTAGATGGGCGCATGGGTGCCTGCATCACTTGCAGTGCGCACTGGATTGTTGATCAAGTTGATCATCATGCAGCCTCCATCTAAGAAAATAGCAGAATTGATTTCGAACAGGCCTAGAATAGCATAGCCGCTTGCAGGCCGTCAAGTAGCGATCACTCAGTCTTTAGTCGGATTATCGAACTAGGACTCTTGGTGGAGTTGGGGATCGTTCGGATTGCCCAAAAATATGGTAGCATACCCATTAATCACGATCTCAAAGGATACCCCATGGATCATTGGCAAACCTTACACATGGCAACTCGCCTAGGGGTGCTTGATGCCCCCTACCCACTGCGCTACCTGAGTATCGACGATGGAGTTGATTTGGGTCGCTTGTTGCATGCTGCCGCCGCGCCATTGCCAAATGAGCCAACGCCCACGCTTTCGGCCACAATCGATTGGGCCTTTGCTGCCTTGCAAGGCGATTACGGTCGTTTATTAGATGCTTGCTCATTTGCGATCGAAACGCGTAGCGGTTTGCTCGGCGCAATTGTGGTGGTCAAACAGGCCAGCACGGTTAAGATTTTGCAATTGGCGGTAGCGCAAGCGTTTCAAAACCAACAATTTGAACCAGTGCTGCTGAGTGCGGCGCTAAATGCCCTAGCCCAAGCGCGTTATCCACAAGTTCAGGTAGCCGTTTTAGCCAATAGTTCACAAGCCCACTTTTTCACCGCTCAAGGTTTCATGCTAGCAGAGGACGTGAACGATGCATCCACTTCAAACCACGATTGATCAGTATGCAGCCCAATTTGATCGTCGGCGCATGACGATTTTAGCTGCCCACGTCGAAGAAGACAATGGAACGGTGCTCCGTGGTCGGGTGTTGGATCGCAGCCAGCATGCGGCGTTGTTGGCTTTATTGCCAAATGTGCGCGATGAATTGATTGTGCTGCGCGAACAGCCGGAGCATGGCTTTGCAACCGTTACTTTTGGGGTATTAGATGTGCGCTGGCAGGCTACTCGCGATTCGGAATTGGTGACTGAGGCCAGTTTTGGCGAAGGCTTAGAGGTACTGGCCCACGAGCATGAATGGTTGCAAGTAATTACCAGCGATGGTTATTTGGGTTGGGTACGGCGCAATGGTGTTGTGCTGCACGAGCAGCCAAGCACCTATCGAAGTGCTGCAACCCACGTTGTGACCAGCCGTTGGTTGCCATTGTGGGGTTTAGAGGGCGACCAAATTGGCTTGTTGCCATGGGGCATTCGGCTTGAAATTGACGAATTTCGTGATGGCAAAGCCTTTATGCGCTCACCTGCAGGCCTGCCAGGTTGGCTCGAAGCCGATTCATTAACGCCCGTTGAAGATTTGTGTTCGGTTGATAGCGCTGGTATCGAGGATATGTTGCAAGCAATTCGCCAATTGATTGGTGTGCCCTATTTGTGGGGTGGCACAACTAGTTTTGGTTTCGATTGCTCAGGTTTGGCTCAGGCTGCCTATCGTTGGCTGGGTGTGCAATTGCCACGCGACGCTGATCAACAATCGCAAATTGGTCGTTTAATTAGCCGTGAGCAGGTTGCAGCTGGCGATTTACTGTTTTGGGGCGTGCTACGCAACATCGAAGATTATCGCCACGAACGGATTAACCATGTGTCGATTGCCCTTGACAACGAGTGGATGATTCATGCAAATCAACGCAATTGGAGCATCTCGCTTGATCGCATTGATGAAGTGAATGCGCAGGTCTATCAAGCACAAGGGAACCCAGGGTTGGTGGTAATTCGGCGGATTCGCGAGGAGCAGTAGCCATGGAATGGGCGATTTATCCGGTTGAACTACGCTTGCGCAACACGTTTCGGATTGCCCACGGAGCTAGCAATACCCGCCATAATGTGTTGTTGAATTTAGATGATGGCTGGGGCGAGGCCGCTGCTGTAGCCTACCACGGCGAAACTGCTGCTAAAATTCAGGCTTGGCTGGAACGCTATCGCGAAACAATTACCAGCAGCTATGATCCAGCGGCAATTCATTGGCTCTTGGCCAAGCTCGATTTTGAGAGCCGCGCCGCCCGCGCTGCTGTCGATTTAGCCTTGCATGATCGCTTAGGCCAACAACTTGGTGTGTCATTGCGTCATCTTTTGGGCTTGAACGGCTTAGAACTCCCACAAACCTCAGTTACCTTGCCAATTGAAGAGCCTGAAGCTTTGCGCCAACAAGCTTTGGCCGTAGCGCATTATCCAATTCTCAAGGTGAAGTTGGGCGGCCCTGCCGATTTAGCCAGCGTGGTTTTGATTCGCGAAGCCGCACCCAACAGCCGCCTGCGGGTTGATGCCAATGCTGGTTGGAGCCGTGAAACCGCCGCCCAATTGATTCCGGCGCTGGCTGAATTGGGCGTGGAGTTGATTGAGCAACCGTTGGCAGTTGATGATTTAGCGGGCTATGCTCAACTTAAAGCTGCCAACTATGGCGTGCCAATTTTTGCCGACGAGCCGATTAAAACTGCGGCTGATGTGGCGCGTTGGGCCAAGGTGGTTGATGGCGTAAACCTCAAGTTGATGAAAACTGGCGGAATTGTCGGGGCGTGCGCAGCGATTGCCACCGCCAGAGCCCATGATTTACAAGTGATGCTTGGGTGTATGATTGAAAGTAGCATCGGGGTTTCAGCGGCCTGTGCTTTGGCTGGCTTGGCCGATTTCGTTGACCTTGATGGGCCATTATTGATCGCCAACGATCTGGCAACTGGATTGAACTTTGCAACCGCTACGATTCAGCCAGCAGCAACGCCAGGTTTAGGCGTGCAAATTGACTGGACAGCACTAAACAGCGCCCGACTTGAAACACGCTAGCATGCAGCCTACAACGACTAGAGAAGCGGTTTTAGGCCAGTCCTGCGGTCGGGCTGACAAGCGTACAGGGTATGCGTTGCTAGACTTGTGTACCTACTGTACAATACCCATCGTAGTAGCTTCGGAAGGAGACCACGCATGGCGTTTATCGGGCGTGCGTTACGCATTAACCTCGACACAGCCAGTACTTCCACGTTTGACATCCCATCGCCAATTCGCGAGCTATATTTGGGTGGACGTGGGCTGACAGCGGGCTTGATGTATCATTTTGTTCCCCCCGATACAGCAGTTCGCTCTCCCGATAATCCGTTGCTGTTGGCTCCTGGGGTGTTGGCTGGCACTCCGGCCTATGCTACTGGCGGCTTTGTGGCTACCACTCGTTCGCCCTTGACTGGCAATTTGATTCATAGTTGGGCGGTCGGCGATTGGGGCGCGGCGCTCAAACGCGCTGGTTTTGATGCGGTTTGGGTGGTTGGTCAGGCAACTGCTTGGCTCTACGCCGTGATCGATAATGGCCAAGCTGAACTCTACCCCGCGAATCATCTCAATGGCCTTGATACCCAGCAAATTAACGATGCCCTGATGGCCGAGCACGGCGCTGATGCACGAGTTTTGACGCTTGGTCAGGCTGGCGAAAAGATGTTGCCCTATGCGGCTTTGGTGGCCGAAGGCCGCTACTTGGCCGAGCCGGCTGGCACGGGCATGGTGATGGCCTTGAAACGGCTCAAGGCAATTGTGGTGCGCGGCACACGTATGGTCAAGCCTGCCGATACCGCCAACTTTCTCTCATCGTTTAAGCCAATTACCGAGCGCATCGACCGCGACCCATTGGCAACCGCGATTCGCGATTATGGTTCAAGCTACTATGTTGATTTAGCCGCTAACCATGGGGCCATCACCGGACGCAATGGCCAAGATCCTGAGCCAAGCGTGATGCCAACCACTGGCGATTATGCTGGCGAGATTTATGATCGTGGTTGCCCACGCTGCCCACTGCCCTGCTACCATGATTTTGCTACCACCAACCAACCTCGCCCCGAAATTGAGGCGATTGTGGGTTTTGGGGCACGCTGCGGTTTACAATCACCAGCAGCAATTATCGAAGCCAACCAACGCTGCCTGCGCTATGGGCTTGATCCCAATGCAACTGCCAATGCAATTGCCTTTTTGATGGAATGTCGCCAGCGTGAATTGACCCGCCAATACGATTTGCAATGGGGCGATGAAGCGGCGATTTTGGCGGCGATCGATGCGATTGCCACCAAACAAGGCATTGGAGGCTTGCTCTCGTTGGGTGTATACGAGATGAGCCAAGTCTTTTACGGCAGCGAGCAATTTGCCCCGCTGGCCAATAATTTGACGATCAGCCCACTTGACCCACGCGCTGCCCAAGGTTGGGCCTTGCACTTGGCGACCAGTTCAATTGGTGGCGATGCACGAGGAGCTATGCCTTGGTATGAGTGGCTTGATACCATTCCCCAATGGCTCAAAGGCAACGACGACCATCAACCAAACGTGGTCAATGGCAAGCCTGAACGCCTGATTTGGCATGAACGCTTTGTCGCTGGCCTCGATAGCGCTGGAATTTGTCGGCGCTTGGCGGCCTTGGCCTACCAAATTACCCCCAAAGAACTGGCGACAATTCTAAGTGCCGATATTGGCAAGAGCGTTTCGCCGACCGATTTAGCCAAAGTTGGCGAGCGAATTATTACGGTCGAGCGGCTGCTGGCCTTGCAATGGGGCCATAGCGACGACCTCAGCACCCGCTGGCAACAACAACCATTGACCAGCGGTATTGCCGCCAATCAAATTCCCACCCTTGACACACTGCTAACGAAATATTATGCTCTGCATGGATGGGACAGTGATGGGATTCCCACAAATGCCCGTCTCGCTGAGCTAAGTATTCCCGAACCCGATTCCCGACCATGGGTGACGGAGTAGGTCATACCGTATTGATGGCCAGGCTGAGCGCCGCAATCAATCAACGAGAAAATCAATGTGGCTTGCAATTGTTTTGACGGTATTGCCAACGCTGCTGTACGTGACCTTTTTGTGGTGGCTTGATCGCTATGAAAAAGAACCATGGCCGCTGCTGTTAGCAGTGTTTGTATGGGGTGCGGTGCCTGCCGTGGCCCTCGCGTTGTTGGCTGAATTGCCCAATACTGCTTCAACTTTAGGTTTTGACCGTGGCAGCCAACCAGTTTGGTATGCTCCGTTGGTCGAAGAACCACTCAAAGCCTTGGCATTGTTTGGCATTTATATGTTCTTTCGCTATGAGTTCGATGGCGTGCTCGATGGCATTATTTATGGCGCACTGATTGGTTTTGGCTTTGCTATGACCGAAAATGCGATTTATTTTGCTAGTCGTGGCGGCTCGATTACTTCATTACTGTGGCTGCGTGTGGTGCTATTTGGCTTTAATCATGCCTTCTACACCAGCATCATTGGGGTGGCGTTGGGCATGATTCGCTACGAGCGCCGCCGTTGGGTGGTGGTTGTGATGCAGCCATTGAGCCTGATTTTGGCTGTCGTGTTCCACGCACTGCACAATATGACGATTAGCTATCGCTTTCCTGGTGTATTGATCGCATGGTTGATCAGCAGCGGCGGCGTGTTAATTGTGGTGTTGGTGGCAATCATCGCCTGGCGTAAAGAGCGCTATTGGATCGATCTAGAATTGGTTGAGGAAATTCGCTGTGGATTTATCGACCAAGCGACCTACCAAACCGTGCGGTCAACCCGCCGTCGGGTGCAAAGCCAATGGGAAGCGCTCTTTCGCGGCGGCTGGCGAGCAGTGCAAACGGTGCGTACTCGCCATCATTTACTCACTGAGTTGGCATTCTTGAAATATCAGCTGCGGATCGGCGATGTGCATTGTCGTCCCGCCGATTTATACCCGCTGCGCCGCCGAATTCTCGAAGTTCACGAAGATTTCTAGGTTGCCATTAAGGTCAATAAGCCAACCTCGGGCGTTGCCCCAAAGCGAATTGGCAGACCTGCCAAACCCCGACTCACATACAACCCACATTGGCCGATGCGAAATTGGCCGTGTGGGTATTTTTCGCCCCAACGTGGCACAACCAACGGCCCCAACCACGGTGCATTGATATGGCCAGCATGGGCGTGTCCCGAAAGTTGTAAGGCTACTGGCTGCTCAGCCGCGATGTCGGCAAAATCGGGGCCATGGGCTAGCAATACCACTGGTACTGCTGGAGCGTTGTGCAACGCCTGTGCCAAATCAGCATCGGCCTGCCATGGATCGGCTACTCCAGCGATGACAATTGATTGATCCCGCCATTGCACCAGCCGATGTTGATTGATCAATACCTCTACGCCAACTTTTTTGAGCGTGCGGGCAATCAGTTGCGGATCGTCCCAGTAGTCGTGGTTGCCAAGGCAGGCATACACGCCCAAGGGCGCTGAAATTCCCGTCAGCATCTGTTCTAATGTATCAACATCGCTTGGACGATTAACAAAATCGCCAGTTAATAAAATAATTTCAGGTTGCCAAGCGTTGATCGCGTTGAGTGCTTGACGCAGCACACGCTGGCTATAGTTTGGCCCAAGATGCAAATCGCTGAGATGGGCAATTTTGAAGCCATTGAGGGCACTTGGCCAGCGGGGTAAGCGCAATGTATGCCGTTCAACTGCTAAGCGCCAAATGTTACCAACCCCAAGCCCACCCGCAGTCAGCCCCGCTGCTAGCAACGAGCCGAGTATTGGCTTGGCCCAACGTGGTGGTTGGCTAGCAAATAAGGCAGTAAGGCTGCCCAACCCAAGCATTCCCAATACTCCACCAAGGTATTGCCAGCGCCGCGAATAGACTAAATGCGAGACATTTGGAATATCTTTGCTGCCGCGTGGCACAGCCACTAAATCGGCAAAAGGATCGTCAATCATCAAAAATTCCTTATAGGCGGGTTGTTGTAATGTGCATAGATCACCCTTCAAGGATCGGTTTTTAACCAATCATTGGGATTCACCACCCTTCCGTCCCGCCTCAAGGCGGGAAACGCCGGGGGCTTTAATCCCCCAGCACCCCCTCAAGGGCAATCTGGGGTAGTCACCCATCCAATGATGAACCATAGAATCATTGGTACGAAGCGTAAAACCTATGTCAGAACCCAATGCATCCTTGTAAGCCATGGAGCACGCTGTTGAAGTTATAGCATAGCGAGCTTAATGGTTGATGAAAAAGCTACTACAAGCCTTGGCATCTCCCCCATGGGCTAGTATAAGCTAGGACTAATGGCCATACATAACGTCGAATACTGGCATAGCCTATGATATAGCAGCCTCATTCCGCTCGAAACATCGCATGTATGCCAATTTTGGAGGCGCTATGGATAGAGAACATCGCAGAGGATTTTTTCGCAGTTTATTGCTGGCAAGCCTCTTTTTGAGTGCGATTGGCCTTGCACAGCCTGTTGCAACCACCCAACCGCAATCAATGTTAGTGCAAGGTGCTGCGCTAAGCAACCAAGCTAGGGCAATTCAAGCAGTTGGCGGCACTGTCGAACGCCAATTTGCCCGCTTTGAAACCAGCGTAGCCCAATTAACCAAACCACAAATTGCTCAACTGCAAGCGCAAGGCTTGCGGGTTTTTGCCGATCAAGCGGTTGCTAGCTCAGCGCAAGGAGCTGTTGATCAGCCAATTGCTGTGCAGGCTGGCCCCAAAAGTAGCAACCCTGCGCCATTGCAATATCCATCGATTGTAACCGGCGCTGATGTGGTGCAACGCCGTGGTATCGATGGACGCGGCGTGACCGTGGCAGTGATCGATTCGGGTTTGCCAGCGATCGAACGACCTGAGCGTTGGCAGCGCATCGATAACACGACTGCTCGCTACAACCAAGGCAGCCGTTTTTTGATTTATAAAGACATGTTGGCAAGCAACCAAATTACGAATAGCAGCGACCCCTACGGCCATGGAACGCATGTATTTGCCACTTTAGCCGATAATCGCGCTTTGCCAGCAGGCTATAGCGGAGCCAAAGTCGGGATTGCCCCAGGCGCGAATTATGTGGTCGTTCGGGCCTTAAATTCGCAAGGCCAAGCCTCGTATAGCACGATTATTGCGGCGATTGATTGGGTGATTGAGCATGCTGACGAGTACGATATTCGGGTGCTGAATCTCTCGTTGCAAGCCGAAGTGATTGCGCCCTACTGGTATGATCCGCTCAATCAAGCGGTGATGCATGCTTGGAATGAGGGCATCACGGTGGTGGCAGCGGCTGGCAACACTGGCCCAAATCCTGCCACGATTATGGCTCCAGCCAACGTGCCCTATATCATCAGTGTCGGGGCAATTCGGCCTGCAATCTACAACGACAATGGCAGCGATAGTTTAGCAGCCTATTCATCGGCTGGGCCAACCGAAAGTCGTTTTGTTAAGCCCGATGTGGTGATTGCTGGCTCGCGGGTCATTGCACCCCTGCCCGCCGATAGTGTGTTAGCTAATTCTGGGTCCGCAGGTTTGGTTAGCGAACGCGCCAAACTCGAATGGGCTGATTTGAAAACCTCGCAACAGCTTAATTATTATGCCTTGAGTGGCACATCGATGGCCGCCGCCGAAGTCAGTGGAATTGTCGCCTTGTTGTTGCAAGATGAGCCAAATTTGACCAATAACCAAATTAAGGCTCGTTTGACTGGCACGGCCCAACTTGCCACTTTGGATGATGGTCAAGCCGCTTACAGCACGTGGCAACAAGGCGCAGGCAAAGTTGTGCCAACTGCGGTGATCGATGGTAGCAACACTGGCGCTGCCAACGCGGGAATGGATTTGCCGACCGACCTGATTGTGAGCAGCAACCCCGATGATACCAGCAACCATTACCAAGGCTCGACTGAGTATGATGCGGTGACCAACACTTTTACTGATAACACCACGACCTATAGCTCAACCCTTGCGACCAGCTACAGCACCTGGGCGGGGAGCTATAGTACATGGGCTGGCAGTTATCTAACATGGGCTGGTAGTTACAGCACGTGGGCTGGCAGCTACAGCACGTGGGCTGGCAGTTACAGCACGTGGGCTGGCAGTTACAGCACGTGGGCTGGCAGTTATAGCACGTGGGCTGGCAATAACGCTGCTGCGAGTGGAACCACCAATGTCAACGCTGGAAGCCTCGTGAGCGACTAAATTTCAACCATTTCGAGCGGAGCGTGGGAGCAGCGATGCTTCCACATTTTGGCATCAAAAAAATAGCGCAACAAAACGCTGGGTTGTGGTTACAACTCAGCGTTTTTACATGTATTCGCGGAGCATCGCTGGGGTATTCATCTGCTCAAATAAAATGTCAGCACGTTCTTGATGGGCTAGGGCAACCGTGTAATCGCCATTCAGGCGCTTAATCGTCGCGCCAATGATCAAGCCTAAAGCCAACAAATAATTATTGTTAACCGATAATTGCAGCAGTTGATCAATCGCCTCGCTGGCTTGGCGGCGTTGGCCGTTATAGGCTTGCAAATAGATCTGCAAGGCTTGGCTGCGAAATAGCGATTGTGGTTCATTGAGTTGTTGGGCCAGCCGCAAAGCACGAGCAGCCATCCGATTGGCGCAAGCTCGCCGACCTTCCACGAACGCGATTCGCCCAAGCATTTCGGCCAAAATTACTCGCTTGGGGTCGTAGTGGCCTAATTCACGAAAGAGCTGCTCGGCTTGGAGATAGTAGCGCCGAGCACGTGGATAATCTTGAACATAAAATGAAATCGTGCCTTGTTGAATTAATGCTGTGGCCATATGTAATTTTGCGCCAATTTGGCGGGCCAAACGAAAAGCCATTTGCGAGAATCGTAGCGCATCGTTGAGCAATCCAAGCATCAACATACAATGCGAACGATTGTTAATCGCCAAAATCTGGCCATTCAAATCGCCGATAGCTTGGGTGGTTTCTAGGCTTTGCTCGTAGTAATTGGCGGCAGCATGCCAATCGACCAGCTCCATCGCAATCACCCCAAGGTTATTGAGCGCCCGACTCATTGCTGGTAAATCGCCTAAATAGCGACTGACCGCCAAACTTTGGTTGACCAAGGCTTGGGCGGCTTTAAGGCTTCCCCGTTGCCAATAGACCCCCGCCAAACGATTGGCGGCCAGCGCTTGCAAGCCATGGTGTTGATTCAATTCGCTGATGGTCAAGGCGTTGTTGAGCAACCGCTCAGCCTGGGTCAAATTGCCGCGATGAAAGGCGATCCAGCCGGCATCGCAATCAATGCGGGCATGATCAAACAAGGCTCCATCGGCCAAAACCAAACGAGCTTGGTCTAAATGCAGCATGGCTTCGTCGTAATTGCCCTGTTTTTCATAGGTTGCCGCTAGTTGGCGCAAAATCGTGGCATGGGTCGCTTGGGTTTCTGGGTTTGGCTGAATCATGCTCATCGCTTGTTGATAGGCCATGCGAGCTTCATCGTAGCGCCCAACAAAGCTGAGCACATCGCCACGCCCATGAAACAAACTCACGGCTTGTTCGGCTGCGGGGTGATCCAACTCGCTGAGCAAGGGCATAGCTTGATCATACAAGCGCAGCGCATCGTCGTTAGCAAAACGGCTAGCTGCTCGTTGCGCCGCCAACAACAAATATTCCAACGCTTTGTGAGTCAGTTGCGAACGGCTGAAGTGATAGGCCAAGGCATCAAGATATAATTCAGGCCGTTGTTCATCGTGGGTTTCGAGTGCTAGCGCAACCTCGCCGTGCAAGTTATAGCGTTGTTGCTGCAACAGGCTGGCGTAAATTGTTTCTTGCAGCAGCAAATGACTAAATGCCCAATCATCGTGATGGTTGGCGATTGGCTGTACAAACCCTCGTTGCTGCAATTGTTGGAGTTGCTGATTGATCGGTTGCTCAGGCCGTAGTTGGCAGAGTAGTTGCTGGCTAAAACGGCGGCCAATCACCGCCGCCAGCGCCAAACTATGCGCCAAATCGTTGGGCAAACGATCGTAGCGCGAACGCATCAGCGCTTGCAGCGAAAGCGGCATTGACGGTATTTGTAGGCTATCACTGCTTTGAGCCTGAATATCAAGGCCAGCATGCAGGGCATGACGCGCTAATTCTTCTAAATAGAAGGGCACACCATCGGCTTGGCGCACCAAATGATCGATCATCACGGCTGAAGCTTGCGGCAGAATTTGTTTGATCAAGGCTTCGGCTGCTTCAGGGCTAAGCGAATTAAGTTCAAGCACTAAGCCACGTTGGCGGGCTTGCGCTAAAATCCGATTGAAGGTTTGGCGAATCTGCGGCGTTTCATCATCACGCGCTACCAAATAGAGCAGCAACGACGAAGCATCAAAGGTTTCGGCAATAAATTCGAGCAATTCCAACGATAGATCATCGGCCCATTGCACATCGTCGATCACAATTGCCATCGATTGTTGGCGGGTACAGGCTACCAATAATTCGCGAATTGCCAAAAAGACATGGCGCTTCAATTGAGCTGCGTCAAGATGTTGCACCCGCTCAACCAAACTTTGATCGATAAAATCCAGCGAGAGCAAATATTCAATGTAGGGCAGCAAATCGAGCGGCATATTGCCCAAACTATGAATCATCAATTGGATTTTATGATGAATTGTGGCGGCAGAATCGGCATGATCAATCTGGAAAAGTTGGCGAATCAGGCCTAAAAAGGCGCTATAGGGCACAATTCGAGTGGCGCTGCTACAATCGTTGGTCAATACTTTGACCTCACGGCTATGCAAATGCTGAATAATTTCGGCGGTCAGGCGGGTTTTGCCCACGCCAGCCCGGCCAGTTAGGCCAATCACGCCGCCCATGCCGTTGTGTAGTAGCTCGGTTGCGCCGATCAGATTCCGCAATTCGGCCTCGCGGCCAATCAAAGGCAAGCCAAAACTGCCATCAACGACCGCCTGGGCCAATTGTTTGCCCGCTAAAATAGCCGCAGTGATAGGTTGCTCAAAGCCTTTGAGCGCAACTGGATGCTGCTCGTTGAACATAAAACTGGTTTGTAATGATTGGGCTAAATCGCCATCGACCATAATCGTGCCAGGATCGGTTACTTGTTGCAGCCGCGCCGCCAAGTTGACTGGGCCGCCGATCACGGTCAAATCGCTGTAGCGATCAGACCCAAGCAACCCTGCAATCACTTCACCACTAGCTAAGCCGACCCGAATCTGAAATTGCACTCCAGCATGGGCAATTGTTTCGTTGTAGGCGGCTAATTCTTCAAACATGGCTAATGCGGCGTAGGCAGCTTGGGCGGCATGCGCTTCGAGCGCGACTGGCATGCCAAAAACCGCCATCAAACCATCGCCAGTAAATTTATCGATTGTACCTTCGAAGCGCCGTACCGTTTCGCCCAAGCGTCGCAAACATGGGTCGAGCAAACTATACATATGCTCAGCACCCAGCCGATTGGTCAGGTTGGTGTAGTTGCAAACATCGGCAAACAGAATTGTGACCACGCGCCGTGTTGTGGCGGCAGGAATATACTCAATCAAGCCAGTGGCGCATGTGCCGCAGAAGCGAAAGCCAGGTGGATTGGCCGCGCCACAGCTAAAACAGTGCAGCGGTAAAGGACTAGCGCAATTGCCACAAAACCGCGCACTCGGCGGGTTTTCGGCAAAATTGCAGGTTGAGCAGCACGTAGTTGTTTGAACTGTCATAAACCGATTGTTGCTCCATACGAAACGATACTGAGCCTATAGCAAAAAATCGGCCACAAGCTCAAAACGAGGGGTCAGAGGCTAGGGATCAGGGATCAGAGATAGGGTAGTAGGGAACTGCGAAGAACACAAAGAGGGAATGATGTGGCTTGGGGGTGGTTTCAATTTAAAAAAAGGCCGAGGATCTACTGATCCCCGACCTCTAGTAACTGATCCTTTGTTCTAAATTCGGCGTTGCTTGCGCTTGCGGGCTGCTTGAATGATGACAATCACTGAAATGATCACCATCACCACCAACAGACCCGCGATGGCATACAAAATCCATTCGGGCTTTGTAGGTGGTATAACTTCACGATAGATCGGGTCATCTTGGTTTTCGCCGAGGGCATCGTTGGCAATCCCCGCAGTATCGCCAGTAACCGTCGGATCTTCAACGCTGATCTGTTGGTCGTTGACGATTGCCAAGCTGCCGTTGAGCCGCGTGCGCAGGCGCGAAGTCGTCAAGGCATTGCCCGACCATTGCACGCCTTGATCGGTGCTGCCAAGCACCGCCAAAATGCTGCGCTGCTCGTTCCATGGCGAACGCATAAATTCTAAGTAACCAAGGCTCAATTCAGCTGGAATTCGATAGACCACCCGACTATTGCCAAGGGTTGGATGCTTGCTGCCTTGGGCAAACGGGGCAGGAATAATTGGCTGCAACGCTGGATCTTGCAAAATAGCATGATCAGGTGCTTGACCAACCAAAATCAAATCATGATTTGCTTGGACGCTAGCAACTTGCTCCGGATTGACCGCGCGTAATTCGACAAAAGCTGGGTCAAGGCTATCGCCCAAGGCCGTGGCGAGTTGGCCTGCGACCGTCCAACTGGCTGGATCATCGCTTGGAACAACAAAGGCCAAATTTTTCAAAGTATTGCTAATCGTCAATGGCTCAAGGAAGGTTGCTAAATTGCGCAGCACCACCGAGCGCCCACGCGTGGCCCGCACTGGAATCCCAATCATCGAATCAGCTCGTAGCGTGTACCAAATCCCCGCAAGGTTGGGATCAACACAAGGCGTATTGGGAATCAAGTTGGCGCTAATCGTGATTCGGTTGCGACCAACATTCAAGTTGCCCCGTGCAATCGGCACGCGACCGACCCCATTTTGGGCGGTGGTATCGTCGAAGCGAATCGAGCCTGCTGGGCGATCGTTGACGCGCACCATCATCGCTGAAACTGAGTAATCGAGCAGTGCCGAGTGGGCAAAATGGACTTCGATATAGCCATCGTCGTTCATTTCATAGCCGCTGGGCATATCAACATTCAGTTCAAAGGTATGCCCACCAATTCCAAACTCTGAAACCGTTTCGAAGCCAAGGCTACGGAAGCTGCGTTCGACCGTCAAGCCAGTGCTTGGCACATCGGTAATTTGCAAATTCAAGGTTTTGGTCAAGACATCGGGCGAATTAACTTCAGCGACTACAGCAATCGAAGGCTCGCTGCTAGCACGAATGTTGCCGGTGCTAAATGCCTTGGCAGCTTTGATCACGCCCTCGTCATCGTTGCCGCTGAGGGCTAAAACCACCCGTTGTTGGTTCCAAGGCGAGGTTGCCATTTGAATAATGCCATCGGCGGCTTGAGCTTCGCTCAGATTAAAGCCCTCGGCTCCACTGCCCTCAGCAAAATCCACAGCATCCAAATTTTCGAAATTGGCAGCTTGGCCCACGAAAATCAAGTGCGATTCGGTGCGCAAGGTTGGTGAAAGCACACTTTCGGCGATTAACGGCACTTGAATCCGGCTTGAGGTAATGCTGCCAACTTTCGCGGCCACAATCAAGCCTGCTTCAAGCTCGGCAGCGCTGGCGTTGTTGGGCACAATAATCGTGGCAACATCTGGCTCCAGCGGTGAATCTTGGAAGATTGGGCGGGGCAGTTGCTTAACATCGGTTGATAGCGTACCCAAGGTATGTGGCAATTTAAGCGATGAGGTTGCTCGAATGATCACGCTGGTTTGGCTATCGTTACCACAATTTAAGCCTGCATCGAGCAAAATGCCCAGAGTGTGAGCACCATCGATGCGGGTTGAGGTATAGGCGGTGGCTGAAATGGGGATGGTCACTTGGCGCGGGCCTGAACGATCTAAGAAAATTCGTTCAAGCTGCACATTGTTAAATTGCACATCCATCGAGCCAGCAAAAAACTGCACGTTTTCTTCGCTGCTGACGGCGCTGCCTGAAACGAAGGTTTCAAAATCGAGCGTAATCGCTGCGCCTGGCTCTAATTTCCAGGTATTTGGCAAGCGAATGTTGATATAACGGGCATTGAATGGCCCTTCCATCGAATCTTCGCGAGCGCCAAGCTGGGCAAAGGTCACAGTATCGCTATCGGTAACTACCGGCGTAACCGTTGCTTGGTTAAGCGGGGCTGCCGCAGTTGTTGCTGAAATAGGATTAAGGCTGGTGCGAGCAGCCTGTGAAACCATTGGCAAGCTGGCAAAAAGACCCAGCGCCACGGAAAAAAGCAGAAAAACGCGCACTAAACGAACCATGCGAACTCCTTGCGAGACAATAGGCCAGCGTAACGCACTGTTACGCTGGCAGGGTTGGTGGTACGTCGCTTATTTGCCGTACCGCTCGTACCACATGCTGAACATCAGTAAATTCCAGATTTGGCGGCTGTAATCGTGCCGCCCTGCCCAGTGATCACTCAGCATTGTTGCGATATATTGTGGGTTGAAGAAACCTTGTTCGGTCAAGGCCTCAACCGAAAGTTTTTGATTGACCAATGGCCGTAGATCGGTTTTGAGCCATTGGGGAATTGGCACGCTAAACCCAGCTTTGCGCCGCTCCAAAATTTGGGCTGGCAGCACTTTGGCGGCCACTCGCTTGAGCAGATACTTGAGCTTCATACCATTGATTTTGGTGTGGCTGGGCAATTTGGCCATCCACTCGACCAAGCGCGTATCGAGCAACGGCACGCGCACTTCGAGCGAGTGGGCCATACTCATGCGATCAACTTTGACCAGCATATCGTCGGCCAACTGCACTTTGGAATCGACATACAGCAAGCGATTGAGCACATCGTCGGCATTGTAGGCATCGTAATAGCCTTGCAAGAGATCAACCGTTGGTCGTTGCTTGGTCAAAATGGCCGAGCCAGCGTACAACTGCTCTTTCATCGATTCGCTCATAAAGGCTTTCCAAGCGGCATGGGCTGGCAACGGGGCAAGCATCCCGCCTTGCACAAAACGCTTGGCCTTGAAATCGAAGCTGACTTTGCCATCGGATGTGGGCAGCATATTGACCAAACTTGGTACTAACCCGCCGCCAATCGCTTGGGGCAAACGCCGATAGAGCGCGGCAATTTTGTCTGCTTGATAGGTGGCATAGCCACCAAACACCTCATCGCCACCATCGCCACTGAGCGCCACTTTGACATGCTGCCGCGCCAATTCGCTGACTGCATAGACCGCCACCGACGACGAATCGGCGAATGGCTCGTCAAAATACTTAACCATGGCATCAACCGTGGCCTGCGCATCAGGATTCATGATGATTTCGTGGTGATCGGTGCGGAAGCGTTCGGCGACAATTCGCGCATACGGCGATTCGTCATACGATTTTTCAGCAAAGCCTACCGAGAAGGTTTTAACTGGTTGGTTGGTGACTTCGCTCATCAAAGCCACGACCAAACTCGAATCAACCCCGCCGCTGAGAAATGCGCCCAAGGGCACATCGCTAATCAGTTGATCCTGCACAACCGTGCGCAACAGATTCAGCAAGTCGGTTTCAACGTCGTCGGTGATTTTGAAGTGCGGCGAAACCACCCGTGGAATATCCCAATATTGCTTAACTTCGACGGCATTGGTTTCAGCTTCGTAGGTCAGCATATGGCCAGGCTGAAGCTTTTTGATCGCTTTGAAAATTGTGTTTGGGCCAGGCACATAATTCAGCGAAAGATAATCGTGCAAGCCAATTGGGTCGATTTCGCGGCTGATGCCTGTATCGAGCATGGCCTTGATTTCCGAGCCAAAGACCAAGCGATCGCCTAAATTGGCATAATAGACTGGCTTGATCCCAACGTGATCGCGGGCAATCACCAAGCGCTGGCGACGGTCGTCCCAAATTGCGCAGGCAAACATGCCGTTAAGATGCTTGGGAAATTCATCGCCAATTTCTTCGTACAAATGCACGATTGTTTCAGTATCGGAGTGGGTTTCAAATTTATGGCCAGCTTTTTCCAAGCGTGGGCGCAACTCGGTAAAGTTGTAAACCTCACCGTTATAGACGATCCAGATCGAGCCATCTTCGTTGGCGATGGGCATTTTGCCGCCTGCAACGTCGATAATCGAAAGCCGGACTGAGCCAAGCCCAACTGGGCCATTGAGATAAAAGCCATTTTGATCTGGCCCGCGATGATGGATATTGTCGCACAGTGCTTCGAGCAAGGGTCGCTCGGCTGTACGGCTGCGATCAAAATAGACAATGCCACAAATACCACACATAGGATCACCTCAGTTCACCAACAACAGTCGAAGTTAGTTCGTGCGCCGCCCCACTCGCTGCCATAGCGTGGTTTGTCGTCGTCGGACAAAGCGATATAGGCCAATCAAGCCAGCCCAATTGCTATTGACTAGGAAGGTTGGAATGTAAACCACCTTGCCTAGTTTACTATTTGAGTCAACTCGGCCACCCAGCCAAGCCATGGTGTAGAACACAATTTGGAAGATTAACAACAGCCAATTGAATGGTGCTGCTAAACGTAGTAGTTTATGCGATTTTGCCTTACTTGGCGAGAGCACTGCCAGAATGTTCATCACCAAAGCGCCGACCATATTGACCGCTACCAAGGTGCGTAAGGTTTGGTGCGAGAGTAATTGCCACAAGGCGAGTGGGCGGCGGAATGGCCACAAACTACGAGCATAAGTAATGGCTTGATAGCGTCCAGCGAAAATTCGAGCGCGACGGGCAATTTCATCCTGCGCCGATTGCGAAACCCGTTCGTGTGAGCGAGCCTGGGGCGCATAGTGAATCCGAAAGCCACGGGCGATGATCCGCATGCCCATATGGGTGTCGTCGTTGATAATTTCATCGGGCGGCGACTCAAATAAATCGCTGCGAATCGCTAGCACTTCGCCAGCAACGGCGGTACAACCAGCCAATTTGCTTTCTTGCTTTTTAACGAACGATTCGTAGCGCCAATACAGCCCTTCGGATTCGCCCAAAGCGCCGTCGCCCTTTTCGATTACCTTTGCGCCAGAAACAGCGCCAACATCAGCATCGGCAAATGGTGCAACCAATTCGCGAATCACATTGGCATCATAGCGATTGTTCGCATCAGAGAAAACAATAATTTCGCCGCGCACAAATGGAATTGCCCGATTGATCGCCGCCATTTTGCCGCGCCGTGGAGCTTCATACAGCAATTCCACGCCGCGATCGGCATATTGCTGCACGATTTCGGGGGTGCGGTCGCTTGAGCCATCGGCAATAATTAATAGTTGCAGTTGCTCACGTGGATAATCCAAGGCCAACGAGTTTTCAATTTTGCGAGCGATTTCAGCCTCTTCGTTGTAGGCCGCAATCAGCAAAGTAACTGCTGGCTCAGCGTGCGGATAAGGCCCGCGCTCACGTCGAAAGCGTGCTAGTAAAGTCAACAGCGCTGGATAACCAGCATAGGTATAGATGACGCTGCCTGTAAACAGCCAAAATAACGCCGCAATCATTGAATATTCCTTAATCACTATTGATCCACGAAGGACACGAAGTGCACGAAGGTTGTAACCACGAAGAACGCGAAGATCGCGAAATTCTTGTTTTAGCCACAGATTAGCACAGATTTGTATGATTATTCTGTGATGCTAATAGCTCGACCTGACCCCCTAAGTGCTTCATCCTCTTCGTTCTCTGTGCCTCTGCGTTAAAGCAAGACTACTCTCTCCCCGACCCCTAGCTCCTGAACCCTCGCTCCTATGTTCTATGCTTTATGTTCTATGTTCTTAACGTGGCTATATTTTCATACAATCCGCGCAATTGCTTGGCAATCACGCTCAGGGCAAACTCTTGTTGCACCCGTTGGCGAGCGGCTTGGCCCATGCGTTGGCGCGAGGCTTGATCGCCCAAAACTGCCAACAAAGCTTGTTCAAGCGCTGGCTGATCGTCGGGCGGAATCACCAAGCCATGCACAGTATCGTCAATCGCATCGCGTGCACCGCCAACATCGGTGATCACGACGGCTAATTCGCTGGCCATGGCTTCGAGCATTGCCACCGAAAAACCCTCGGCAATCGATGGCAGCACGAACACATCGGCGGCTTGCAAATAGGGTGGCACATTATGCACCGCCCCGCCAAAAATCACTCCATCGCTGGTTTTGGCCTTGAGATTGGCTTCTTCTGGCCCCTGTCCCAAAATCAATAAGGTCGCATCGGGATGTTTGGCACGAATTGCTGGCCAGGCCTCAACCAAATAGCGCACCCGTTTTTCCTCAGAGAGCCGCCCAGCATACAGCGTAATTGTGCCTTCGGTTGGCAGATTGAGTTCGCGGCGTAGCGCAGTTTTGGCTTCGGCAGCGATTGGGCAATATTTTTCAGGATCAACCCCGTTGGGCACATAATGTCGCCGCTTGGCCTCAATGCCCAAAATCTGCTCAAATTCTTGATCGATTTCGCGACTGATCGTGAAAAAGGCATCGGCAGTTTTGGTGATGCGCTCCAGCCGGCCTTTGCCAAACGGACGTTGTTGCATGCGCAGCACATCTCCCAGTGGCCCTGAACGATGGGCGGTCACGGCGTAGGGCAGACCCAAGGCTTGTTTGGCCGCAATCGCCGTGGTGGCAGGCGAAAACATTTCGTGAGCATGGACCAAATTTGGCTTCAAACGCCAAAGCAAGGGAATCGCTGCTGCGGTGAAAACCAAGGCCGCAGTTGGCACAGGCCCAGGAATTGGCAAGCGATGGACTGGCACATTGTCGATTATCTCGAAGGGCTTGAAACCTGCATACCGTCGTGTCAGCACGCTAATTGCCACGCCTTCAGCGGCCAAAAAAGGAGCCAAAGCCGCAAGCTGGCGTTCAGCGCCGCCGATGCGCGGAAAATAGCCTTGGATGATCATGGCTACGTGTAACGTGTCGTTCATGCCGAGACAGCCTCGCGCTGGTCAACGCCCTCGTGGGCGGCGGTATACAAACTTAATAATTGATCAACCCACGCGCTAGGGCTATGGTATTGCTCGATAATTTGTTGAGCAGCCTGTTGCATCGCCTGGATCTGGCTTGGCTCGCTCAAAACTTGATTAATTGCAGCAGCTAAGGCTTGATGATCATGCGGCGCAACCGTAATGCCCGCTTGTTCGCGAACCACATGCGGCACGTCGCCAACTTTGGTGGCAATAATCGGCAAGCCTGCGGCCATGGCTTCGAGCACGGCGATCGGCAATCCTTCGTTGGCTGACGAATTGACAAACAAATCGGCGCTACGCAATAGCACTGGAATATCATCGCGTGCGCCAAGCAAATTGACCACTGCAGGCAATTGGTGTGCGTTAATTTTGGCTTCGATTTTGGGTCGTTGATCGCCTTCGCCCGCCAAAACGAGCCGCGCCTGGGGATGTTGAGCATGCACCAAGGCAAAGGCATCGATCAAGGTTGGCAGATCTTTGATTGCCGCAAAACGCCCAACGTTGATCAACATGGTCAAATTTGGGTCGCCCAACACTGCTTCGCGCGTGGTTTGGCGTTGCTCAGGGCTAATTTCTGGCACGGCTACCACGGCATTATGCACCACATGCAGCTGGCGATTGGGCATAATTGGCTGGTAGGCATCGCGAGTGGTATAGCCAACAGCGATAATTTGCTGCGCCAAACGCTGTACCACTTGGGCCTCAAACTGCTGTTGGCGATTGGCAATTGATGGATCGAAGCCCGCTAAGTGCATCGTCGCCACCACAGGAATATTAGCCAAACGGGCTGCCAAAATACCTACGACATTGCCATAGGTCAAATGGGTATGCACCACACTGACCTGATTGCGCCGCAGCCAACGGGTTAATTGCCAGATTCGTTTAGGGGCCAGCATTTTGGGCGCAGCCAAACGCAGCACTTCAACGCCCAAACCATTCAGCCGTTCAACCAAGTTGCTGCCGCGATCTTCATCCTTGAGACAAACAACGCTGGTTTTGATCCCACGGCGTTGGGCTTCGATCGCGAAGGTTACCAGCAATTGTTGTGCTCCACCACGATAGAGCGAATCGATCACCTGAACAACGTGCATATTATCTCCGTGCCACCGCACCACGTAAGGTTTGGCCTGCTTGGGTCAGAACTTCGCGCTGACCAAACCACAAAGTTCCAGCATAGGAGCCGATGCCCACCACGACTGCCGCCAAGAGTTGCAGCCATGCAGGAGTGTTTTGCAAGGCCAGCAGGGTCAAAATCAAACAAGTACTCATCACCGTGCCAGCAATTATGGCTGGTTGGAAGGCGCTCAAAATTCGGCGAATCGGCATGTTCAGCACTTTGGCGGCAACCACCAAATTAAGTGTGCTGCCCAAAAATGCCACAATTGCATGGGTAATGCCGACTGCCTGCAACGATTTGAACTGGGCAGCGGCAAACCATAACGCCGGAACTAACACAATTAAACGAGCGATTGAAAGCTTGGTCAAAATGCTGGTGCGATTTTGCGCCTTGTAGACATCACCAACGTTGTAGCCCAGCGAAAGAAACAGGGTGTAAATGGCAATTGTGCGCATAATCGGCACAGTTTCAATCCATTTTACGCTTAGCAAGGTCAAAACAAACGGCTCAGCCGTAATTGCAATTCCCAATGAAAGCGGCACAGTCACTAAGGCGACATACCGCGAGGCAATAAAAAAGCCCTGTTGCAACCCAGCAGGATCATCGCGCAAACGACTGTACAAGGGATACAGCACATTGGCCAAGGCAATACAAACTTGCATCACCATCAGGTCAGGGAAGCGAAAGCCATTGGTATAAATACCTAAGTTTGCATCGCCAAGATAGCGTCCAACTAGCAGATAATCGGTTTGCGCCAACATGACAGCCAAACCATTGACTGCCACGATATTGCTACCAAAGCTCAACAGCGGCTTGATCACGGCTCGATCAATCTTGAAGTTAGGTCGCCATGGATTGACCATCCAATAGGCAATCACGCCACAGGCCGAGCCACCCAATTGGCCCCAAACCAAGCTCCAAGCGCCCATGCCCGCCAAGGCACAGCCAATCGAAATTGCGCCTTTGCTGCTGACCTGAATCAGATCGGGAATAAAGCGTTTTTTGAATTGCATGCGTTTGCGCAACAAGGCATCGTGAATATTGCGCATGGCAAACAAGGGAAAGCTCAAGCCCAAGGCCCGAATAATCGGAATCACATCAGGATTATTTTGCAAGAAATAGGTGGCAACTAAGGGTGCTGCCAACCAAGTTATGCTAAAGAGCGTCAAGGCGATTCCACAGCCAAGCCAAAAAGCGGTGTTAGCAGCATCCTCGCCTTCGCGATAAATTACTGCCGAGCCGATCCCTAGATCTTGCATCACCTCAAGAAAGGCGATAACCGTCAAGCCCATGCCGACCAAGCCGTATTCAGCTTTGGTCACGAAATAAGCCAGAATCACCGTGGTGATAAAGATCAGAATTTTGCCGCCATAGGTGGCGGCATACGACCATAATGTATTACGAGCCGCACTCTGGACAATCGTTTCAGGCTGTTTCGCCATTTGGTAGCGCCTCGCGATACTCTTCATAAGCTTTATTGGCAACATTGGGAATTGCATAGGCGATGGCGATCAAAATCCAGAAAAAGCGTGGGTAGGATAGTTGCAGGAAGATCCCGGCAAACATATAGCCAACCAACCCAGCCTGGAAACCAAAGATCAGACCATCGAAATCGCCCATATTGATTTCGCGAAACTTTTTACGTGCTCGGTTCATATCGCGGAACAGCACCCACATCATTGCGCTAAAGACCGAAAGCCCAAATAAGCCTTTTTCGGTCAGAATTTCAAGGTACATGTTGTGCGGCGCTTGGTCCCAACGGCTGTTATCAAGTCCTAGATCACGGGCATATTCTTGATAGTGATTGCCAAAATTGCCCACACCTAAGCCAAAAACTGGGTTAGCCCAGAACATGCGTAAACCCGCTTGTTGGGCGCTCGAACGGCCACGGAACGAAGCCTCGTTGCGCACATCTTCTTGAGCTAAGCCGGGAATTGCCTCGGGAATCGTTTCGAGCCGCGCGATATACGAAGCTGGCAAGGTCGGGATGATTACAAAACCCAAAGCGATGATAATGATCACCGAAAGCGGCTTGGGTGGTCGGCGCACAAACATAATTAAGCTGGCAATCGAGAGCGAGAGAAATGCCCCACGACTGAACGAGAAGAAAATTGAGGCCATACAAACGCTCAATTGCCAAATTGCAAACCAGCGTAATTTTTTGTTCTTCTCATTCCACATGCGATCCATGCCCAGTGGAATTAGGGTCAAGAGCACTTGTGAATAGAAATTAGGGTCGCCGATTGGCCCAGCAATCCGATAATCATCCTCAACGCCTGAGACGATTTGCATTTTGCCAGCTTTGGCAAAGCCCAAATAATCGTTCTCGAACGTACCAGTTAATTGCTGCCAGGTGGTAATCGAAGCCATAAAAATGCCAGCGAACAAGAGCGCCCACATCGAACGATGCAGCATCTTGGGCGAACGCATCATCATCACCACCACGATCACGATAATCGCATCTTTGAAGTAGGTGATGACCCCATTCTTAACTCGCATGACATCATCAGCATAGAGAAATGTGGCGACCCCAACCATGCCATAGACAAAGATCCAGGCGGCGGGCTTGAGCCAAGGCTCGGGTTTTTGGTTGTAGAGTGCCCAGCGCAAGAAAATAATTAAAAAGAGCAACGCTAAAAATGGTTGGGCGGTTGAGGGCGCTCCGTTGCGCACCATCACATCGGAAAAACGGGTGTAGCTCATGAACACCAGTGCCAGCAAGCCCCATTCGCTATTGCGCATTGTGACCATGGCTGCACCAGCGCCACCAAACAGCAGCACTAATTTCAAGGGGTTATCGAAAAATGCCAAGGCGGCGGCAACCCCAGCGCCCCCAGCGATCGCTAAAAAAGCAAAGGCAAATTTCATCCATTTGCTGTTAAAAACATCTGGTTGGCTGGTTGGCTCTTCTTGCGGTGTGTTGGCCAGCATAACGACCTCATGGCTGCACGGCATGAATTGCATGCCGTGCAGGTTGGTTTAATTTAGGCAGGTTGTTCAACGGCTGAGAAGAGCACATTCTTTTCGCCACTGCGATACGAGCGGGTCAAGGCCGATTCAGCTTCTTCGACTAATTGGGCATAAGCCATATTGTTGCGACGGGTGGCTCCACCAGCATAGGGCGTGAGTTTGACCACCACGTCATCGATCCCAGTTTCGACTGGCTGATCAAGCGCGTTCAAAATCCGATCAAGCGTGCGCGTGGCGGCAATTTCGGGGGTTTCGGGCAACAAAATCGAGAAGGTCGTGTTATCCCAACGGCCCACAATATCGTTGCCGCGTAGTTCGTTGCGCAACACATTTTTGGCATGGCGCAACACCCGCTGCACAACTGGCGCAGGCATACTATCGATCACATCTTGCATGCCATCGAGATAGACCAAACCCAACGAGGCGATCGAGCTGCGACCCAGCGCTTCCTTGGATTGTTGGTCGAAGTGGCGGCGGGTAAAGGCGGTCGAAACGGCATCGACGGTGCTGCGGCGACGCAGTGCTTCCAACGGCGTTTTGAGTTGCTCTTGCACAATCGCGATAATTGCACCAACAACTGCACCCAAAATCAAGGCCAAGGTCGTGTCACGAACTGGCTGCGGGCTTTGGGGGGTTGATGAGGGCAAGGCTGGGTCAAGTACGGTTAGGCTATAGCTGGGATATTTTTGATCAACAAAATCAATGGTGCGTTGAGCCAAACTATTGGCTAACAAGGCAGTGGTTGGCGCATCAGGCCCATCAACATAGACTTCCAAAACGTTGGCTTCAGGAACTGTCACCGCATTGTTTTTGTAGCGCAAAACTTCGGCTGGCGGCAGATTAAGCACCGAGCCAGTTTCCTTGAACGGGCTGCCGCTATTCAGAATTTCGGCAATCGTATTGACGATTGTACGATTTTGCAAGGTGGTAACGCTATATAACTCTTGGCCGCTATCAACCCGTGCCAAGTTGGGGCTGAGCAACAGGCGCGTGCGCGTGCGATACTCAGGCTCAGTTACATAAGCGCGGGCCAGCGCCAAAGTTGACCCAGTTAATGCTGCCAGAGCGATCAGCCACCAGCCGCGCCCTAACATTCGAAGATAATGACGAAATTCCATAGCAACGGTTCCTTTGTTGCAGCGCCGACTGCTGGCTAGGCCATGCGCTGCGTTGGTTGAATAGTTGAAAGAATAGCAGCCCGAATGCGATCGCCAACGCGATCCCAAGTAAATTCACGATGGGCTAATTGGTAGCCAGCTTCACCAAATTCACGGCATCGTTCAGGGTGATCCAATAAATCACTTAAATAATTGGTCAGGCCATCAACGTCACCTGGTTCAATTAGATAGCCAGTTTGGCCGTGCAGCACGCGGTCGGGCAGGCCGCCACTGTTGGCCGAAATAATGGGAAGTTTATACATAGCCGCTTCAGTGAAGGCGATCCCAGCTGGCTCGATGCGGCTGGGCATGCAAAAAATAGTTGCCTCACGAAAATACTGAACAACTTGTTCACGCGGCACTCGCCCAATCACCTGACAATTGGGCAGATCAAGCTCAGGCGAACATCCCACAATCGTTAATGTAGCGTCGGGATGTTTGGCTTGGATGCGTTTAAACGCTTCGGCGACTTCTGGCCCGCCTTTGCGCTCCCATTCTACTCCAACAAATAAGATCCGTTTGGCGGCATATGCTTTGTTGGTTGGTGGGTCTATTTTAACATTAATACCTGTATATACGCATTCAGCCTTTTCAGCCGGATAATCATAGTCCTCGATCGCTGAAGTTCGGGCAAAATTGCTGGCAAAAAAGATTTTGCTGGCGTTGCGATAGATCTCTGGCTCAATCGCTGAACGCCATTCGGCTGAATATTGAATTCTGCTAGGATCGAATAATTTGTAGCGCCAGTTGGCTCGCAAGGTATGGTCGGTATAAATAAAATGGGGCATGCCCGCCACACTCGCATCAAAATTGGTCTGAGTTTGAAAGGTAAAGGCATATTCGCGCGGGTTGAAACGCTGTTGCACCAGCTTTTTAATCTGTTTGCCAATCCAACGGGTGACGAATAAATGCGGATTAGGCTGCTTATGACCAGCCAAAATGTCGCGACCATATTCTTTATACACGGCTGCCATCGCCAAGAGATAAAGATGCGGATTGTATTTGAGCCAATCCTTAAAATCGAAAACCTCAAGCGAGTATTCAGGGAATACCCGCTTAAATTGAGCGATCAGATTGGGATTGATAAATGAAAAATCGCGAATTTTAAGAAAAGCAATCTTCTGGGGCATTACAGCTGCTCCTGAGCATTAGGCATTGCGTTGAATTGGCCGTTGCAAAGCGGGATTCACGGCGAGTAACGTTTCAGAAAGTTTTTCGACGCAAGTTACTAAGTTGAAGTCGCGTTGGACCAGTTCGCGGCCACGAGCAGCGTAACTAGCGGCTTCCTCAGGATGATCGCGTACATACAGCAGTTGTTCGGCTAGGGCTGCGGCATTGGCGGGGGGCACAAGATAGCCTGTTTCGCCGTGGCGCACCAATTCAGGAATGCCCGACATGCGCGAGGCCACGACTGGCAACTCACAGGCCAAGGCTTCCATCAACGAAACCGGAATGCCTTCCATTTTGCCTGAGGGCGTGATAATGCTAGCTTGAACATAGCAATCAGCGGTAGCAAGCAGCTCGCGCACGGCGGTTTCTGGCTGCGGGCCAAGCAATTCGACCATCCCAGTTAATTGTTTTTCGGCAATCAATTGCTCAAGCATTGGGCGATCTTCGCCGCCACCAATAATGCGGCAACGAAAGGCGATCCCACGATCACGCAAGAAACTACAGGCCTGAATCAAGAAGGGGTGGCCTTTGTAATCTTGCAAACTGCCGGTGGTCAAAATTTCAAAGCGTTCGCCAGCTGGCTTGGGTTGCGGTTGATAGCGCTCAGGGCGAATGCCACAATGCACAATATGAATCCGATCGCGTACCCATTCGCCTAATTTTTCAACCAAAAATTCGCGGTGAAACTCGGCGATTGCCATAATGGCGCTGGCTCCACGGGCTTTGGTCGGCAGCATCGCCCGATTGACAAAAATATCGTGGCCATGGACGGTGAAAGAATAGGGAATACCCGTTAGGCGATTGATAATCCACGCAGCAAAGGCAGGATAGGTGGCGTAATGGCAATGGATATGGGCAATCTGCTGGGCCTGCATATGCTTAGCCAAGGTGATTGCTTTAGGAATTAATGCCAATTTACGGACTAATTCGCTAGGAGTTGTGGCACTTTCGGCTAGCGTTTTAGCAACGATGCCACCTGTTTTGAGAGGTTGTTTGGCCAAACGCTGTAACGAACTCAGGGCAACATGCGGCGAGATAAATGGCTGCGGTTGAGCCAGCGGAATCCAGCGCTTGGCCTCATCGTGGACGACCGCTTGTTGCTGCAACATCAACGGAAACAGCTTAACATCCCAGCCAAGCCGTTCCATTTCAAGCATTTCACGCAGAATAAAGGTTTCCGACAGATGCGGAAACCGTGACATCATGTAAGCGATTGGTTGTGCCACTAATGTGCACCCCGCTGTTTCAACACGGCAGGAATCGTGCGGAACAGAATTTGAATATCGAGCCACAGGCAGCGACGTTCGATATAGGCAATATCCAAGAGCAAGCGATCATGAAATTCGGTGCTAGCGCGACCAAACAACTGCCATAGCCCAGTTAGCCCTGGCTGAACATCGAGGCGTTCAGTTTGCCATAAGTCGTAAGTGTGAGCGCCAAATGAGGTTGGGCGTGGGCCGACGAGGCTCATCTCGCCTTTGATCACATTCAACAATTGGGGTAATTCATCGAGGCTGGTTTTGCGCAAGAATTTGCCAACCTTGGTAATGCGAGGATCATTGCTAATTTTAAAATCAGGCCATTGCAATTCGTTGAGGTGCATCAACTGCTTTTTCATTTCCTCGGCGTTGGGCACCATTGTGCGAAATTTATACATTCGGAAGGTTCGGCCACCTTGGCCAGTGCGTTTTTGGGTAAACATAATCGGCCCGTTGGGCGAATCGATTTTGATCAAAATGGCAGCAAAAAGGGCATTGCCATTAATAAAATCAACAAATCCATCATTCGTTTGCTCGCCAAATAGATTTTACGAGCCATTGGCGAGCGATTGGGTTGAATTTGAAACAGCCAGGCATAGGCTGGGTTTTCACGATAGTTGAGTGAAGAAGCCATGACGGTTCCTTTCTGCACGATGCATGAACGGCGCTTTAAACCTCAGTCTGAACGGTCGAGCGTGTGTCTTGTGGTTTTACCCCTTTGAGTTGGCGCAACGCACGGGTATCGGCCTCGCGGATCAACTCGTCAAATGTCAGGGCATCGTCGGGAAATGATGCAATTCCACACAACACATCTACACCCAGCCTCTCGGACGCAGCAGCCTTGATGCGTTCCGCAAACGAAACAGAATTAGCAGCATTGGTTTCGGGACTCATCACGATAAATTGGTTTGAGCTTGGTTGCTCAAAAATCATGTCGGTTCGGCGCATAACATCGGCGACAACGCGGGTTAAACTGGTTACGACATAGCGCGTCATCATGGATTTTTGCACTTCTTCGACACTGCGATGAATCGCCAGATTGACTGATTGGGGATCGGGCTTGATCACCAGCACACTCATTGGGCGACGATGGCGACGACTCCGCACCATCTCAGTTTGAATTTCATCGTTGGAATCGTTGAGCGGGCGGATTTGGCGATTAACTTGCGGCAAGGTGATGTTGATCACAGCTTGCTCGAAATCGTAAAGATCGATGGCAACCTGGTGGGCAAAGCGAACACCAACCAATAAGAACACCAATTCAGTTAACGACAAGTAAATATCGACCCCAACAAACGAAACATCATTGAAAAATGCTAAACGAATAATTGCGTAGATCGCGCCCCAGTAGGTGAGGGCCACCAAAAGCCGACGTTGCCGAAAAAATGGCAGCACAATAGTCGTAAGGATTGCTGCCAACCCGAGCACATACACAAATGAACGTAGGTCAATAACATTCTCGCCCTGGAAGTCCAGCCGCTCGATGTTGAAAAACGCAGCAAGATAGAGAACGAGCGCAATAATTGATCGACGCAGGTACTTCATGGTGGCTTACTTTCTGGCTATAGGTGCCACACTACACCAAAATTGAACACTGAGCTAAGCTTCCGCCGCATCGGATTCCAACGAGGATCGGGCCCAAATTGAATACTTAGCGCTACTTACAATAGTACGGTGTCTTTGGTCGTGTGCCAACTGAATATTCTAAAGCGTGGGTACTAAATTTTTGATAGTACTTAAGCTTAACCATATCAAGAGAAAGGACTACCTACCAATGGTCGTCTACTACTTTGGCCTCTGACACTAAAAGTGTCAAGGGTGACTTTTGTCCTAAAAAAAATTAAGTATCCAATAAAAAAGCGATGCACTTGCTCTGGCATCGCTGCTTTCTGACACATCGCTATCTTCTAGGACACCATTGGCTGTAGTTGTTTCTGGCCATCGCCAGTATACCATGCCAGATGAAAAGATCAACAGTTTTTGACTTAAAGCCGCTTGTAGCCTATAATGACGGATGGGTCGGGTCTTGTGCGGCATATGCTTGCCAACTCCGCCAGGATTGAAAGATAGCAACGGTACGCTTGCCTCTGTGGGTGTCACAGGGTTGCCTGGCCCATGCTCTTTTGGCAACAACCACCATTCAAATAATGGTGGTTGTTGCTTTTTTAGGTAACATAGACGGTTAGTGGAATTGATAGTTGCACGACTAAGCCGCCATCAACGCCGTCATAGGCATCCAAATAGCCATTGATCTCTTGCGCCCGATACCGTAACCAACGTAAGCCACGGCTACCAGCCCGTTGCGTCGTACCATATACCAAGCCAATCCCATTATCGCGGACAATTAAACTAATGTGCTGTTCATCGCTGCGGAGGCTGATCTCGACCAAACTCGCTTGGGCGTGGCGAGCCACATTATTCAAGGTTTCTTCGAGTGTTCGCACGAATAAGGCTTCAATCGATGGGTTCAATTGCTGCGGTACGATCGTCGTATGAAACGCTACGTCAATCCCATTGTTGATTTTCCAGCGTTCAATAATTGGTTTAAAACGTTCGATTAGGCTTGGTTGGACGGCTTGCGGTGTAATGTCATCAATTAATAAGCTTAAGTCGCGTACACCATGTTGAGCTTGATGATAAACCGCTTCAACCATTGCTGAGCGTTGGGCATGGTCGATAATTGCCCGAATGAGCTCAAAACGGCGTTGCGCTGTCTGTAAACTGCTGAGCATGCGCGAGCTTGGTTGCGGAATCGGTTCAACTTCCTGCGGTTTGATGCTGATCAATAAAATTGCTGGAACTCCTAGCACCAACATACAAAAGAGCATCGGGTTGGTTTGGCCCAAGGGATTGCTGGCAAACAACGCTACGCTATAGCCCAACCATACTATGCCCAGCGTAGGACTACTGCGCCGTGAAAGTTGATGTGCCGTTGCAGCCAACATCAGCCATGTATCAAATAACCATGGGCTATACCAGCCAGTCGCGATCAGTGGCATCAACAGCGCTAGCCCAAATTCAGCCCATTGATCAATCCATGGCATTCGTCCAATTGGCCAACGCTCAGCATAGCGCAAATAGTGCACCAGATAGCTAAAACTGCTTAAGCCCAAGGCCAGCGCCACATAGTGCGGGTGTCGCCAAGCTGTCCACGCCAGCAAACATGGCAAAAGCCCAGTTCGTAAGGCATACAGGTTGCCACCAGCCATTAAAAAACAGCGGATGTGGAGCAATAGGCGCTTCATAAAGCTTTCCGTGATTGGCTGATTTGGGTGTTTGTCGAGGGCATCATCCACACCTTTCATTAATTTGAGTGTAGCAGAAAGCTGAGCCTACGACAAGATTTGAACAAAATATCGACAAAGCATGAACAAGTAATTTCTGCTGATTAGCATCACTTAGAATCCATCATTCTAAACTTAGGTTGAGCCAGAAGTTGGCTCAATTTGCAATTTTCTCCAAGCTGTGTATAATAAGCCCATAACGCGATGCGGGAATAGCTCAGTTGATAGAGCGTCTCCTTGCCAAGGAGAAGGTCGCGAGTTTGAGTCTCGTTTCCCGCTCCACGAATGACTGCTGGTGAAAACCAGCAGTTTTTTATTGCAATCGAACCTTGAAAGGGCAATAATGCTCACATTAAATAGTAATCAGCGCCAATATTTGCGCCGTTTGGCTCACGATCTCAAGCCTGTGGTGCAAATTGGCAAGCAAGGGCTTTCAAGCACGGTGGTAGCCGCTGTGGCCGCCGCTCTTGATGCCCATGAATTGATCAAAGTGAAGTTTGGCGAATTTAAAGAAGAACGGCGCGAATTAACTGATCAATTAGTGGCTGATACTGAGGCTACGTTGGTCGCGTTGGTGGGCAATGTGGCGATTCTGTATCGACCAAGCCGGCTTGATGATAAACAAGTAATTGTGCTGCCACGCTAAGCTACATCGCGAGTTCTGTTCACAATTAGCACTACTTTTGATTCGCCACCCTTCCGTCCCTCCGCCGGAGGGAAACGCAGGGTGTTTTCATCCCCCTGCACCCCCTAAATGGCAATTTGAGGGATAAAGTGGCATTGAAAATCGACCAAAAATGTGCGTTTGCGGAGAACTCATTGTGCTGCCACGCTAAATCAGCGTCTAGCACAATCAAGGCTTTCTGCTATAATACATAATGTTGGGCTACGGCCCTTGGTAATTTGACGCGATAGAATGCGGATGAGGCGCACAATGCAAGGTGCGCCTTTTGTGCGATTAGCAGCCGCGCTTAACGCAATAAACAGTGATGTGCTATGGAATATCAACCAAATCTTAGTAATATTCGACCAGGCAATGGCGGGGTTATTCAAGCAGTCGCAGCAGGCAGTACTGGTGCGCAACTTGGGCTACAAGCTGGCGACGCAATTCTGCAAGTCAACGGTCGGGTGATGCGCGATGTGATTGATTTTCGCTTTGCCATGACTGAAGATCAAGTTGAGTTGCTGGTGCGCCAAGCTGGCGAAGAACGTAGCATCCAATTAACCAAAAACCCCGATGATATGCTTGGCCTCGATTTTGTCGAGCCATTATTTGATCGCTTGCGAACCTGTAATAATAAATGCCCCTTCTGCTTTCTGACCCAAATGCCTAAAGGATTCCGCAAAACACTCTACCTTAAGGACGATGACTATCGCTTGTCGTTTTTGTATGGTAACTTTGTAACATTGACGAATCTCAAGGAGGAAGATTGGGATCGGATTGCTGAACAACGCTTGGGGCCAATGTATATTTCAGTCCATGCGACTGATCGTACCTTGCGGGCAATTTTGTTGGGCAAGCCCGATGTTCCCGATGTGTTGGAGCAAATTCGACGCTTAGGCGATTTGGGCATCGATGTGCATACCCAAGTGGTGGCCTGTCCACAGTTGAATGATGGCCCAGCCTTAGCCCAAACCATCCATGAATTGGGCCAGTTGTACCCAATTGTTCAAAGCATCGCGATTGTGCCAGTTGGCCTGACCCGCTATCGCTTTGAGGGCAAGAAGCCCCAAAGCATCAAAGCTGCCATCCGTGTGCACGAAAGCGCCGAATGGATTGATAGCAACTGGGAAGCTCAGCCAATTTGGCAAGAAGAAGCGCCAGTTGCCAACGAATTGTTTCAAGCGGCCAAGGAAGGAAATCTCGGCTTTTGTGCGCGGTTGGGGGCGGCCACCGAAGTCGAGTTGCGGCCATATCGTGGCGATGAAGCCGCTGCGGTGATCGATATCTGCGAACCATTTCAAGAATATTATATGGCCGAACATGGCTCGGTCTTAGTCTATCCCTCGGATGAGTTTTATCTGTTGGCGGGCCGCGAACAGCCCGATGGCTCGTTGTACGAAGGCTACGATCAATTAGAGAATGGTGTGGGCTTGGTGCGCCAATTCCAAGATGAATGGGCCGAGATTGTGCCTTCGCTGCCAAGTGCCGTCGATAAACCCACCCGTATGTTGCTGGCTTGCGCAACGCTCGCCGCTCCCGTGTTGCAACAAGTCGCTGAACAACTTAGTCGAATTGAAAACCTGACCGTAGAATTATGCCCAGTCGTCAATCAATTTTTTGGCGAGATGGTAACAGTTTCGGGTTTGCTGACTGGCGGCGATGTGGTCGCTGAGTTACAAAAGCATGGCCCCGCTGATATTGTGATGCTGCCGAAAGTGATGTTCGATCACTCCGGAACTCGTACAATTGATGAATGGACTGTTGAACAAATTGCAACCGCACTTGGTGCGCAGGTGACAATGGCACGGATGCCCCACGAAATTCGCCGGGTCGTGCGTCAACTCAGCCGCCAAGCTAAACCGCGCTCGCAGCGCCGGTATCTGGCTCAGGCTTCAATGCGCTAGCCGCTCAGCCGCCTGCGAGTGCTACCCGACACAGTGGAGCATGAGTATGACATCGCAGACGGTTGTGCAAAATAGTGCCTTTGAGTTGGAACAAGTGTTGGTCGTGATTGAGCGGGCTGATGCAATTGCTAGCAGTATGACCCTCGATCCGTTGCTTGATCGCATGCTGGCCTTGTTGATCGAGATTGCTGGCGGTGAGGCGGGTACGCTCTATTTGGTTGATGACGATGAGATCGTCTTTCAAGTTGTCCATGGCGATCCGGCGAGTCAACATTTGGTTGGCATGCGTTTACCAATTAATATCGGTTTGGTTGGGGCTACCATTCGCGCAGCTCAACCATTGTGGATCGAAGATATCAACGCAGACCCACGTTGGGATCGACGGCTAGGCGAGGCCAACAGCCTGCAATTACGCTCGCTACTGTCGTTGCCGCTGCTGCTCGAAGAACAGGTCGTTGGGGTGATTCAGATTTTCAATCCACAACGCTCTGAGCCGCGCTTGCTCAAACTCTTGGGCAATCGCATGGCTGCCGAAGTCGAAAAAGCCCGCTTGTTGAAAAAAAGTCAGCAACGTGAATCACGCTTGAGTGCCTTAGTCGAGATTGTGGGCCATATTGGTTCGACCCTCGACCGCACAACCTTGCTGAATTTGATCATCGATTATGCGCGAATTTTGCTTGATGCCGAGGCTAGTTCGCTGTTTTTGACCGAGCCAGAATCGGGCGATTTGATTTTGCAGCATTCAACTGGCCATCTGCATGAACGCGTTCAGTCGGTGCGTTTGGCCAAAGGTCGTGGCATCGCAGGCTACGTCGCTGAAACTGGCGAGACAATCTGCGTTGGCGATGTCAAGCGCGATCAACGCCACGATGGTAGTGTTGATCAGATGACTGGCTTTGAGACCCGTTCAATTTTGGCTGTGCCATTGCGCACTCGGTGCATTACTTTTGGCCGTGAACGAGCGCAATCCGAGGAACATCTGATTGGCTGCATCGAGGTTTTGAATAAACGTGATGGCCGTTTCGATGATGATGATAAATTGTTGTTGCAAACGTTGGCGCGGCAAGCTGCAACTGTGCTCGAAATTGCCGATTTGTATGCTGATGTCAACGAGCTATTTCTCGATGTTATTCAAGCCTTGACAGCGGCGATTGATGCCAAAGACCCATATACCGAAGGCCATTCCAAGCGGGTTTCGGAATTTGCCGTGGCGATTGCTGAGGAATTAGAGCTAGAGCCAAGTTTTATTCATCATCTACGCATTGGCGCGATTTTGCACGATGTTGGCAAAATTGGCATTAGCGATGGGGTGCTGAAGAAACCTGGGCGCTTGACCGACGATGAATTTGGCGAGATGAAATCGCATCCGGAAATTGGCGAGCGAATTCTCGGCCATATTCGCATGTTGCAAACCGAGTTGCCTGTGATTATTCAACATCACGAGCGACTTGATGGTAGCGGCTACCCCTATGGCTTAGCCAAAGGCCAAATTTCACTCGGCGGACGGATTGTTGCCGTGGCCGATGCCTTTGATGCGATGACCTCTGACCGACCGTATCGCAGAGGCTTACCAACTGAAGAAGCGTTTCGACGTTTGCGGGCTGGAGCCGACACAGAATTTGATGCTGTCTGTGTTGAAGCGCTCTGGCAAGCATTAAATCGTGGGCGAGTTCGCCCTCAACGTTTGCGTGATGATATTGGTGACCATCGAATTATCAACGATGCAACGCCATTTCGCACGCCACTAACACCATCGGCTTGAGCAGGCTGGGTTTTCGGGCATTTGCGCGGGCTATGGTGGGTTTGTTGGTCAACAGCATGGCTGTTTGGCCTGAATTTAGTCTGATGAAAGGAAAACTCGTAATTTTTGCGAGTTGTAATAGATATGCCATTCCAACGCCCAAAACGCCGTAGCCCACAGCGCGGCCCGCAATCAAATGCCGCTCGTCCAGCACGGCCTGGCCGACCTGGCTCACGCCCCAATCAAGCGCCAACCCGTGGTCCACGTCATGATCCTGCTGGCCGCCCAGCGGGGGCGGCTCCTGCCGGAGCAGTTCGTCAGCGAGCATTTGTCAAACAGCCAACGGTTGATATGAGCCGTCCGTTGTTTGCAGTGCAAACCCAACCTGGGGTTGGCCAATTGTTGTTGGCCGAAATTAATGCTACCTTGCAAAAACCAATGCTAGTTGCCCAACGCCACGTTACCCAAAAAGATGATATGTTGTTGTTTCATACCGACACCAACTCTAAAGAATTGTTTAATTTGCGGACTGCCGAAGATTTATTTGTGGTGGCAGCGCGGGCTTTCAACATCTCACCTGATCAAAGTGGTTTGAAGCAAATTCATGCTGCGGTCAAAAATAGTATGCTTGTGCCAACAGCCTTGCGGGTTTTTACCTTGAATGGTGGTCGCACGCCCAAAATGACCAGTTTTCGGGTGGTAACGCGGGTCACGGGCAAGCAAGATTTTGCTCGTAAAGCCGTGGGTATCGCCGTCGCCGATGCTGTGCGCGATAACTGGCCAGGCCGCTGGAAATTGGTCGAAGAAGAAGCCGATGTTGAAATGTGGGTAACCCTATTTGGCAGCGAAATTGTGGTTGCAATTCGGCTTTCAACTGGCGGTATGCGCCATCGCATTCAGCGGGTGGTTGATCGTCCGGCGGCCTTGCGACCTGCGATTGCCGCAGCAATGGTGCGGCTCTCCAACCCGCAACCGACCGATGTCTTTTTAGATGCCATGGCTGGCACAGGAACGATCATTGCTGAACGCGCAGCAGTTGGCCCGTTTGAGCGGCTGATTGCTGGCGATAAGAGCCGTGAAGCAGTCAAAGCTCTGAGCCGTAACTTGGCAAGCGTTGGCGGCGATTTAGCCATTCGCCGTCTAGATGCTACTGACTTACCATTCCAACCAGGCGAAATTAACAAGCTCGTCACCAATTTGCCCTTTGGTAAACAAGTCAACAATATCGATGAATTGCATCAACTCTATTCTGGGGTCTGTGCAGAATGGGCGCGAATCGTTGCGCCTGGCGGCATGATCGTGGCGCTGGCTGCCGAAATCGATGTGCTGCGCGAAAAAATCAATGCTACCCCAGAATTACGAGTTCGTGGAACCTTCCCAATCGCTGTATTGGGTCAAACGGCCACGATTGTGCAACTTGAACGTCGTAGAATGTAGTGATGTTGGCTTTTGGGCCGCATTGCGAAAGAGGTATAACCATGGAAAAACCAATTGTGGCGATTGTTGGCCGACCTAACGTTGGCAAATCGACCTTGTTTAATAAGCTGATTGGCGAGCGCCGCGCGATTATTGCCGATGAAGCTGGTACAACCCGCGACCGCCAATATGGCGAAACCATCTGGAATGGCCGCGTATTTACGATTGTGGATACAGCTGGGTTGTTGGTTGGCGATGATGACCCGAACTTGCCTTTGGCTGAAATTGTGCGCCGTACTCACCAACAAGCTCAATTGGCGATCGATGAAGCCGATGTGATTGTGTTTATGGTCGATGTGCGTGAAGGACTGATTGCTGCTGATGAAGAGGTTGCCGCCTTGTTACGTCGCAGCAGCAAGCCCGTGGTCTTGGGTGTAAACAAAGCCGATACCGAAGATCGCCGCCAGAATGCGGTCGAATTCTATAACCTTGGCTTGGGCGACCCAATTGCCTTGAGCGCTTACCATGGCACTGGCTCGGGCGATTTGCTCGATGAAATTGTACGCCACTTGCCAGCAGGCCAAGAAGAAGAGGAAGACGACAATTCGCTGAAAATTGCGATTGTCGGGCGACCAAACGTTGGTAAATCGAGCTTGCTGAATAAATTGGTCGGCGAAGAGCGGGTGGTTGTCAGCAATATTCCTGGCACAACTCGCGATTCAATCGACACCAAATTGACCTATAAAGGCATTCCAATCACCTTGATCGACACCGCTGGGATTCGGCGGCGTGGCTCGATTGAGCAAGGGATTGAACGCTACAGCGTGTTACGCACGATGAAAGCGATCGAGCGTTGCCATATTGCCTTGATTTTGGTCGATGCCCAAGAAGGCCCAACCGCTCAAGATACCCACGTCGCAGGTATGGTTTTGGAAGCTAACAAAGGCTTGGCGATTATCGTCAACAAATGGGATTTGATCGATAAAGCCAAATTCAGCTACGAAGATGCCAAAACTACGATGTCGCAGGTGTTTCACTTTGCGCCGTATGCGCCGATTGAATTTATTTCGGCAAAAACTGGCCAACGGGCTACTAAAGTGCTCGATATTGCCCAAACAATCCAGAGCGAACGCAACAAACGCGTAAGCACCTCGGATATTAACAACTTGTTGCGGGCGGCGGTGCGCGAACATCCACCAACAGCGATGCATAAAGGCGCTCACTTGCGCTTATTCTATGCAACTCAAGCCCAAGTCGAGCCACCAGTGTTCCTGTTCTTCTCGAATGCGCCAGAACAAGTGCACTTTGGCTACAAGCGCTACCTCGAAAATCGTATTCGCGAACAATATGGTTTTATTGGCACACCAATTATTTTGGTGTTCAAAGGCCGCGAAGAAGAGCAAACCGTCTCGGTTTCCGGTAAGCGCTAAATATTCTAGCATTCAATTAAAAAGCACTTCAATCAATTACGATTGAGGTGCTTTTTACGATTAACTATTTAATGATTAATTCCAGCGAATTAGGCTAATTCGCCAAGTAAACCACGTGAGATGACCATGCGCAGAATCTCCGATGTGCCTTCGCCAATCGTCAGCAAACGCGTGTCGCGATAGTAGCGCTCAACCGGATATTCGCTGCTATAGCCGTAGCCGCCAAAGATTTGGACAGCGTTGCGGCAGGCGCGTTCTGAGGCTTCCGAGGCATAGAGTTTGGCAATCGCTGCTTCGCGGGTGAATGGTTTGCCGTTTTCTTTGAGCCATGCGGCGCGTAAAATCAGCAAACGAGCTGCCTCTAGCTCGGTATCCATATCGGCCAACATATTACTGATCGATTGATAGCTGCCAATCGCATGACCAAAGGCTTGACGCTCACGGGCATAGCTGACCGCAGCTTCCATCGCGGCCACGCCTAAACCAATCGCCATTGCCCCGATCGAAATCCGTCCGCCATCGAGCACTTTGAGAAATTGCACAAAGCCATCGCCCTCAGCACCCAGCAGATTTTCTAGCGGAACCCGCACATTATCAAAGGTGATGGCGTGGGTATTCGAGCCACGTAAGCCCATTTTGTGCTCAGGGCTGCCAAAATGTACGCCTGGCGTACCTTTAGGAATGATAATCGCGCTGATGCCACGCTTGCCACGATCTTTATTGGTAATGGCGGTAGCGATCAGGTGGCCGGCTTCGGCGGCATTGGTGATCCACATTTTTGCGCCGTTGATCACCCATTCGTTGCCATCGCGCACGGCGGTGGTGCGGGTTGAGCCAGCATCGGAGCCAGCATGCGGCTCGGTCAGGCCAAATGCTCCAAGGTAACGACCTTCAGCGGCGGGCCGCAGAAATTGCTCTTTTTGTTGATCGTTGCCAAACATCGCGATGGGGGCGCTGCCCAAACCAACATGGGCTGCATAGGAAAGCGCCGTCGAGCCACAACAGCGGGCAATTTCTTCGACTGCCAGCGCTGCGCTAATCGCATCGGCTCCTGCGCCGCCCAATTCTTCGGCAAAAGGCAAGCCCATCAAACCCATATCGGCCATTTTTTGCCAGGTCGAGGCTGGAATTTGGGCTTTTTCATCAACGTCTTTGGCTTTGGGCAATAACTCGCGCTCAGCAAATTCACGCACACTCTGACGTAACTCTTGCTGTTCTTGGGTTAACTGGAAATCCATTGAGCATATCTCCTATGATTTGGTCGGCTTCGTTGCCTCATTGTAGTATACCAAGAAGTTGTCGGAAGGATGAAGGATGAATTATGAGGGATGAAAGCAAGAACCAAAAGTCAGAATTGAGCTTGGGGATACTGTAAGCATACAAAGTTTATCGACCTTCGTGCTCTTCGTGTTCTTCGTGGTTAAATTTCATCCTTCATCCCTCTAATTAAGTTTCTTCATCGATGAAGGCCACATGACGGAAGGTGGTTTGGTCTTCGATGCTGGCCCCAAGTGCGCCTACAATCAGGCCAATGATCGTAACCGTGCCAGCCAAGGCCAGATTATGCTCAAGCGACAGAATCGCAAAATCAGTCCAGCGTTCGGCTAGCTCATTTGGCACCACCCAAATCACCAACATTGCCGCGCTGATTAGCAGCAACACCATCGAAAGCATTGAGCCTAAAATCGTCAGAATAATCGCGAAATCGGTTACGACAACTTGCTCAGTCAGCCGAAAGCGGGTGCGGCGGGTGAGCAATCGTTGGCGCGTCACGACAAAGGTGGTTGTTCCGGCAATCGTAATTCCTAACGCGCCAGCTACCTCAGCCAATGGCAAGCGCACGCCAACATCCCAGACTTCGGCGGTAAAGAGCAGAATTAGCAAGGTTGATAAGGCTGCGCCCGTAAATTTAGTCAGATGCCAAACCAAGATCCATGGGCGGTTTCGGGCAACTGCGGCGATAATTTCGCGGCCTGAGCGCACCAGCACCCGCAAGGTAAAAAAGAATGGATTGCGCGATGATTGACCAGTTTCTTCAACCCGTAAGTCGGCAACTTCGGTCAGCGATTCGAGCATCCACTCATGCTCCTCGCTACTAAAATCGTGGACTGCATCGAGATCTTCGGGCACACGCGGCACGCTCATTGGGCTACTGTGATCGTCGTTATGCGGCAAGGCCAACAAATCGCCCAGCAAATGTAAAAATAAAGCCCAAATTCGATTGCTCAACACCAATTCGCGCTCAGCTTTGCGTACCATCGAGCGCTGCGCAGTTGGGTCGAGCCGCGCAGTCGAGATCGCCGCTGCATCAAGGCCACTGGCGGGCGTGCCAAGCGTATATTGTTTGCTCAGGGAATGTAGATCGGTCGCGGTAAAAGCAATCGCAAAATCCCAACCCTTAGTCAAACGCTCGGTCACCGCCATATCAATTAAGCGAATTGGCTCGGCTAGCACATCGCCAGGGTCAGGGTCGGGGCGCACCACAATTGGCACGCGCCACGAAAATTCAGGGAAGTGCTGGCGTAAATATTCACGAGTCCGTTCGCGAGCTGTGCGAATTGCGCCTTCGTCGATTTTTTCAAAGGTGCCAATTAACACCCAACCAATTTCAACCAATGGTTTTTTGGGCGGCAGATCCTCACGGGCGCTATTCCACAGGTATTCCTCTTGGATGCTTACAGACTCGCTCATGGCTTCGCTCATGGGTTGCGCTCCCACGCTTGGGCGATGGCAATTTTGCTAGCCCGATCTTTATAAACAATCCAAATCAGCACATCGCCCGCCTTGGCTGGTTGGGTCAGCTCATTAAACGCAGCTTCGTCGCCCTCTAGCTCAGCGATTGCGGCAGGATCAAGGCCAGCAGCAGTTGCCGCAGCGATCATCAATGGCTCTAAAACGCCTGGTTCGCGCCCACGCAAAAACCATGGATCACGTTTGAGGATCAACCGATCGACATGCTGAGCGATGATCGTCATTTGTTCTTGAATTTGTTGGTCGGTACGATCGCCAGTGCCACTGAACACCATGGCAATATGGCGATTGGCGGCGCGAAGGGGCGCGGCGCTGGCTAATAATACCCGCAGCCCATCGCTATTGTGCGCATAATCAATTAACAAGGTGATGCCATCGCGTTGAAATTGATTCAAACGGCCTGGATTATGCTCGGCGTTTGGTTGAAATCCGGCGAGGCCAAGCGCAATCTGGCCAGCGCTTAATCCAAACGCAAACAGTGCGGCAGCGGCAGCCAAAGCATTGGCGATATTATGCTGCGCCACTCCGCCAAAGCTCAAGGGCAACTCAGCCACCGCAATTAATGCTTGAGTTTGGCCAGCACTGGCCAGGATTAATTGGTTAGCATCGAGATACAAACAGGCTTGTTGGTTCTGTTGCGCTTGCACAATCAAGGGATTGGTGGCTTGCAAACTAAACCAGATAATTGGCGCTGTTGCTTGAGGGGCAACCACCTCAACTAACACTGGATCATCAGCATTCAAAATAACGGCTTTTTGGGCGGCTCGCACGATGGTGGCCTTGAAATGAGCCATTTCGGCGACGGTTGCCAAACCGCGATCTGGCAGATGATCGTCGGCAACATTGGTTAAAACCGCAATCTCGCAATGGTTGAAGGCCAAGCCACGGCGCAATAAACCACCGCGAGCAGTTTCCAACACAGCCACCTCGACCGCTGGATGGCTCAGCACCCGTTGTGCTCCACCAAAACCTGTCCAATCGCCTTGCTCGATTGCTTGGTTGTTAATCCAAACGCCGTCGGTATCGGTGCGGCCTGTTTGGTAGCCCGCCGTGCGCAGGCTAAAATCGATCAAGCGGGTCGTGGTGGTTTTGCCGTTAGTACCGCTAATCGCAATAATTGGCAAGGTTTGGTACGTGCTAAGGTCGAATTGAGCAGCGTTTTGGCGATAACGACCATAGCCAACCCACCATGCTTCAGCCTCGCGCCAAAGTGGCAAGTGTTGCTTGGCTAAATCGTGCAATGGGTTTGGAATTTGCTCCTGCTCCAACATAGCCTGAATTTCAGCCGAGCTAGCGGCTGCATCCGTGCCCGCCAATTGCTCAAGCAGCAGAGCCAAACTTTCGGGCGTGGCGGTGCGCCAAGTAATCGCATATTCACCCAAACTAGGGTGTTGTTGTAAAACAGGCTCAGTATGGGCAATGCCATAGTTGGCACACGCCAGCGCCACTTGCTTGAGCCAAGCATCGATCTCCACAGTTTCGCCAACCAGCCGAACTAAAGCAACCGGGGCATGATCATAGCCATTTGGCCCTTCCAAGGCCCGAATATCACGAAACTCCAGCATAGGCCACCAACCTTAATTCAGCACGAATCTAGGCTTAATGGTACATGGACAGCTGAAAAATGCAATTGATTTGCTGCTACTCAATCACAGCCTAAGCATTATGCGAAAATTCGCTGAGACTTCGGCTGTATTTGAACAACTACTCGCCGCCAAGTTCACGAGCGCGACGATATGCAGCCCAAACTCCATCGGCTAAAACCGTGCGCAAACGACCTTTTTCGAGTTCATAAAGCGCTGCGGCGGTTGTCCCTCCTGGCGAAGTGACCATATTGCGTAATTCGGCGACATGCTTGCCCGATTGGGCCGAGTAGCGCACTGCCCCAATTACGGTTTGCTCGACTAGTTGGGCCGCGATCCGGCGGGGAAAACCCATATGCACGCCAGCATCGATCAAGGCTTCCATTACCATAAAAACATAGGCTGGACCTGTGCCCGAGAGCGCTGTGGCCATATCCATAAATTTCTCGTCCTCAACCTCAACTTCCTCGCCAATCGCACTGAGCACGATTTTGGCCCAACCACGCCGCGCTTGATCAAGCCCCTTGCTGGCTGTCCAAACCGTAATGCCTTCGGCAATTTGGGCCGGAGTGTTGGGCATCGAACGGGCGATGGCGCTATGTCCGGTGGCTTCGGCAATTTGGCGCATCTTGACCCCAGCTAAAACTGAAACGATCAGATCATCGGTTTGAAATGCGCCGTTGAGTTGGGGCAGCACTTGCTCAGTCATCTGAGGCTTGATGCCCAAAATGACCACATTGCCCCAGGTTGCGGCCTCGCGATTATCGCCTGTGGTGGCGATGCCCCAGCGTTGTGATAGCTCGCGGCGACGCTCAGGGCGCGGAGTGGCTGCCAAAACCTGGGTTGGCTGCACTAATTCGGCTTGGAGCAGGCCACCGATGACGGCCTCGCCCATGGTGCCTGTGCCAATAACTGCAACATTGAGATTGGTTAACATGGTCTGGTGTTCTCCATGATTGGCTGAAGGTTCACAGGCACCATTGCCTCGCCGCCACGCTGCGGAAACGTTGATTTTGATCCACGAAGGGCACAAAGGGAGTAGGCTTTTTTGCCACGAATTCCACGAATTGCACCAATTAGCTTCATCCTTCATCCCTCATCCCTCATCCTTTCGTACTCTGCGCCTCTGCGTTAAAAACTGGCTAACCCCTCGTTCCTATGTTCTATGTGTAATGGTTCATGAGGTTGGCAACCATGGTTCACCCCCTGACCCCCAACCCCTCGCCCAAGGCGGCGGGCGAGGGGAGCACTCCTGGAGCGGTTCCCCCTCGCCTCGCGGGCGGGAGAGGGGGTCAGGGGGTGAGGGAACGCTGGCGGTTGTTCATGCGATAAACCATTACATCTATGCTCTATGCTCTATGTTCTTAATACTCTTCACCACTTGATCAAGCGCGATTGTCTCGACTACCCCAGTTGCTCGTTGGCGTAACTCGACAACATTTTGCTTGAGGCCACGTTCGCCAACCGTAAGCCGCAACGGCATGCCCAATAAATCAGCATCGTTAAATTTGACTCCCGCCGATTCATTGCGATCGTCGTAGAGCACGCTGAGACCAGCTTCGCTCAATTGTTGATAAAGTTGATTAGCGGCCTCGCTGACCGTGGCACTAGCACCAAGTTGCACCAAATGCAGATCGAATGGTGCGACCGATGCAGGCCAAACAATGCCTTTTTCATCGTGATGCTGCTCGATAATGACTTGCAACAAACGTTCGAGGCCAATGCCATACGAACCCATGACGATTGGCTGAGCTTGGCCTTGTGGGTCAAGGTAAGTTGCGCCGAGCGCTTCGGTGTAACGAGTGCCTAATTTAAAGATATGACCAATTTCGATGCCCCGTTCCAAGCTCAAAGCTGCGCCACAGACAGGGCAAGCATCGCCTTCCTCGACATTGGCAATATCAGCAACCACGGTTGCTTGCCAATCACGGCCATACACGACGTTTTGTAAGTGATAGCCTGTGCGATTGGCTCCAGCAACCAAGCCACCAACGCCAACCACCGAATGATCGGCGATTACTGTAACATTGCTCAGGCCAACTGGCGATGCATAGCCTGCGACTGCCCCAACCGCGCTAATTTGCTCAAGCGTGGCTGGCTCAAGCGCCGAAACACCTGCCGCCGCTCGTAATTTAATTTCATTGACTTCACGATCACCGCGCACCACCACGAAAATCAAGCCCTTTTCGGCTGAGTTAAAAAAGACTGCTTTGGCAGTTTGGGCTTCGCTCACCTGCAAAAATGTGGCGAGTTCGGCAATCGTGGTGCAGGCTGGAGTGGCGATTTCGCTCATAGCTGGTACGACATCATCATTGGCAGCAGCTTGGCCGCGCACCGCAACCTCGCTATTGGCGGCGTAACTGCAGAGCGGGCAAACCACCAAGCTATCTTCGCCGCTGCTCGAAAACGCCATATATTCGCGTGGTTCACGGCCGCCCATCTCGCCGCCATCGGCTTCGACAGCGGTAAAACGCACGCCACACCGCTCAAAGATCGTTTCGAAAGCGAGCGCAACCCGATCATAAACCATATCCAAGCCCGCCCAATCGGTATCAAGCGAATAGGCATCAAGCATGGTAAATTCGCGTAGCCGCAACAAACCACCACGAACCCGCAATTCATCGCGATATTTGGTATGAATTTGGTAGAGCAGGCTTGGCAGTTGGCGATACGAATCAACCTCGCGACGGGCTAGCTCGGCAACCGCCTCTTCGTGGGTTGGCGCAAATAATAAAGCCTGTTGATTGCGATTGTTGAAGCGTAGCATAGCCTCGCCATATTGGGCATAACGTCCGGTTTGCTCCCATAAACTGGCAGCATGCACAACTGGCGTGCGAAATTCACCAGCACCGATAGCAGCTAATTCAGCATGCATAATTGCTTCAATCCGCCGAAATACTCGCATGCCCAGTGGCAACAGCGCCATGCCACCAGCTAATAATTGCCGTGCTAAGCCAGCCCGTAAAATTAATTGATGTGCAGCTAATTCTGCTTCGCTTGGAGCCTCGCGCAAGGTGCGCCCGAAACCACTACTCATCCGCATAACCGACCTCCTTGCAGCCAATAAAAAAACCGTCCCCAGATGCAACAGCATCTAGGGACGGCTAAAAAAACCGCGGTACCACCCTAGTTGAAGCTCAGATGAGCCTCCCCTTGGTCGTCAACCAGTGAATTGACGTGTCGTGATCTCGGCGACAAACCCGACCAACCTTGTTTGGGTGTGGTGTACACACTTGGTTCGGCGGTAACTCTGGGGTGGGTTCGGGCAGCCTAGTCCATTTCGAGCTTACACCATCCTCGAATCGCTGGTTGGCTCCTGCTGCGCTACTAATCCCCATCAACGTTTGCTATCAACTTTGTGGCTGCAACTCTATCATAGCTTATGCAAACCTGTCAATTGGCCGCTTGAGCTAAAAGTTTACCCTTGCAATTGCAGTTTCTGGCATTATACTCAAGCTGATTGAGTAGAACTGAGGGCGATCCTCTCCAATTTCCTGCATGCTTGCCAGAGTTCCCCCCCTCGTTGTGAGGTCTGACGCTATGTCCTCACCAATTGTGCAGATCGACTATGCCGTTGTGGATACGATCATCCAACGTTTCCAAAAACTGTATGACCAGAGTCAAACCATTCAAGCCAGCCTCTGCCAAACCATGGCCTCGTTACAAGCCGGCCAATGGCAAGGCAGTGCCGCCAACGCCTGTTTTCAAGAATTTGACCATGTGGTTAAGCCAGCTTTTCAGCGCTTGTTGCATTCATTGCAAGGCAGTGTTGAAACCACCAAGGCCATTCGGAAAATCATGGCCGATGCTGAGGCTGAAGCCGCCGCACTGTTTCGCGGCGATGTTGGCGCGATGGCCGTAGGTGGTAATGGTGCGATGTTTGTCCAATTCGTTGATGGCGAGATACGATCGAAATCTACCCCAACCCCAACGCCACCGAGCGACAAACCGCTGCTGCCGCCATTTTTCAAAAATTAATTGATTTTATTCTCCAAGCGGTCGAAACATGGCAGAATGATCGTGCCGATGGTGTGCAAGTTAATCAAGATGGCTCGGTCAGTTATGCCGATGCCACCTTGATTTTTGATGATATGGCGAATGAGGCAGATATTCCATTTAATTTTAAAGACGATGGTTGTTATGCCCGATCATATCTTATGGGCAACCGAATTGTTGAGCGCTATGGGATTAATCCAGATGATATGTTTAAAGTCACAATCCTTGATCGTAGTCCATCAGATAGTAATCCTACGCTGACTGTGCCAACTGATAAAATGTATCCTGGATTTTCATCCGAAGATGGAACTGTTAATTGGACTTGGCATATTGCTCCTGCAATTAAAGTCCAAACCCCAAATGGGGTCGAGATAATGGTTATTGATCCTTCGCTCTCTACACATCCATTAAGCGTTGATCAATGGGAAGCATTAATGAATGATCCTCAATCCAATGTAGAAATAAAAGATCATTCTTGGTATACCCCTTGGGATCAAGTCACCCCTGAAAATAAACCTTTTTTTGATGATCATGCTCAAAAAACCATGGAAGAATATATGCGCTATTGTCAAGAAGCTGGTTATTGCCAATAAATGGAGGTGTACTATGCAATTTTGGCGATATGCATTAATATTAATTATTTTGGGAGGATGTATGAAGCAGCAAGAGCAATCAACTACGAATGGTCAAAGTTTAGAAATATTTTTTTTCAAGCGAACAGTGATTAATCAGTTTGAAGGACCAAATCAAAATCCAACGACAGCACTCCAAACAATTGATTTAGCTGAAGCTTCTATTGTTCTCAATCAAACTGATCTCGTTGACTATAATTGGCCTCAGCAACAACTGCGGATTCGTAATCCCCAAGGAGTACTTGCCAAAGATCGCCCTGCTGAGATGGATATTGAAGGATTTTTTGTGCTGGTCTTTAATCAACAACGCATTGTAATGGGGCGCGTGCGTTCAAACTCAACCGCAATGGCCGCCGATTATCCGTTATTGCTTGATACAATCGAATCGTATAGCAATCAGCAAGCGATTTCGGTTTATCAGTTACGCTCGAATAGCGGAACGATTCGTAGTGATGCTCCCCATAGTTTTCCCAACCCCGATCCAACAATCGGCGAGGCAGTCAAAGAGCATTTGCGCCAGCTTGGCAAATTGGTTGAGTAAGGGATTCTGACCATGGCATGGTTTCGCTATTGGTGGTTGCTCTTATTGCTGATTGGCTGCATCCAAACCGATCAACCTCTACCCACAGCCAATCAGTTTGCGATTTATATCTTCGATCAAGATGCCGTACCGGGACTTGGATCAAGCGCCGAAACTGCATGGCCGATTTTACAAGCTGTGCCTTTAGCACAAAGTGCGTTTACCGTAACCGAAGATCTATTGCTCAGTTATCATTGGCAAACCCAAACCATCACCTTTACTAATCCATGGGGGCAAACTGATCGTGATGCGCCAGGTTATATGTGGAATGGTGGAGGTTCATTTGTCGTAATCTATAACGGGCAACGCTTGTTTGGAGGCAAGGTCGTGGCCGCAATTAGCCCTCGGCGATTTGACTACCCAGCGATGGCCTTATCAAATGACTATATTCTGATGGAGAATCCAGAATTACAAGGCAAGTTGGTCTATTCATTTCATCCAAAATCGGCAGTTATGTACCCGCCACAATCGCAATTTTTAGCAGCTGATCCGACTATCACCGAAGCCGTCAAGCAGCATTTGCGCGAAATTGGAAAGTTGGTTGAGTAAGGGATTCTGACCATGCGCTATTGGTGGTTGCTCATAGTGCTGATTGGCTGCATCCAAACCGATCAAACTCCACCCGCAGCCAATCAACTTACAAGCTATCGTTTATATTTTTTTGAGCATAAAGTCCTTAGCCAACAGAAAGATGCCCATATTGCAGCCAATCAGGAGTGGAATATCTTACGTGATCCCGACCTCTCACAAGCCAGCTATGTACTATCTGATAGCGCTATCGTTGAATATAATTGGCCGAAACAGACCTTAGTGCTGCAAAACCCTTGGGCTGAAGGCAATCAAAAAACGCCACTTTGGATGTCAGAAGGCACAACCTTAGTTGTATTCAATGGACAGATTATTCGCGCCTATCAGCGAGAGCTAAGCATTACCAGCAAATATATTGCACCAGAAACTGCCGTGATGTATCACGAACTGCAAGCAAATGTGGGTGATACAACCAAGCTTAGCTATCGCTTGATGCAAACAGGCGCAACTTCGCCAGCTGCGATTGTCAGTGACGATGGAGCGATGGCCGAAGCCGTCAAGCAGCATTTTCGCCAGCTCGGTAAATTAGTTGAATAAGGGAAGTTCATGCCCTCACCTCAACCCCTCGCCCACTGAGCGGGAGTAACATTTATGATAGAGGATTTCCCCCTCGCCTCGCTGGGCGGGAGAGGGGGCAAGGGGGTGAGGGCATGAACATCGACGATAAATCCTACACAACTTTTGTTAAAAACTTACTCTATCCTAGCCCGGAAAGCGGCTGAGATGCTCTTCGAGTTTGGCGTGGCAGGCGGCTTCTTCACTGCGCAATGTCACTTCTTCCTCACGCAGGCCGTTGAGTTGATCCTCGGTTTCGGCTAGGGTGGTGATATAGCGGGTGCGGAGTTCACCCTCGCCGCCTTCGTTTTTGAGTACATCGAGGTTGCCACGAATTTGAGTTTGTTGATTGTAGATCTTCTGACGTAACGCTTCAATTTCGTTGTAGCGTTGAACGATGCTATCAATTCGTGCATACAGCGTGAGCACTTCGCGCAACTCGCTGACCGTATTTTGATCGAGCATGCGATCCATCAAATAGCGGCGCAATTGCTCGAAATTGATCGAGCGAATGTGTTCGCGCCGTTCAACCAAGCGTCGTTCGCGCACGCGCAAGGCCGCTTCGCCTCGCGCTGGAATTGGCAATAACCAACTGGCCAATTGGCTATTGGCTTCGGCTGGTTGGACGGTATCGAACAGCTCGTAGGGGTGACGCAAAGGATGCTCAATTTTGATCACGCGGGCTTCGCCAGCAGTATTCGTTGCGGTGTAAATCGTGGTTAGCGATTCTTCAACTTCGTGAATTAACACATCGCGACCAAGCCGGATACGCCGGGTCTGATGCGCCGAGTTTTGATTTTCTTTAACTGAAACTTCCAAGGCTTGGGCATAGCGAATTGTGACCATTGCCCCTTCGGCTGTCCAGTTCAAGACTGCTTCACCGCCATATGAGCGACTTTCCATAATTGTAATTGGGCCGCGCTCTAAGGTTAGGCCGCTGCTATTTTCAAAGCGTACCGTGACCATGGGATGGGTCTCGCCCGCCGCGCCGCGATAGACCAACTCGCGCCGACAGGCGGTGCGTAAATTGAGCAATGGTACTAAAGCTGAACGACCACGGCCAACGCTGACTGGTTCGCGCACATCGTAGCGGAATAACGCACCTTGGGCAGCACCTTCGGCAACGGGTGCAATTGATGCCATTTCATCCATGCTCAGGCTATCAAGATCAGCTCCCGCAAATGCTTCTTCACGCATAGCCATGGCTCGCATCATTTTTGGTCGTGGTGCGCTAGCAGGAGCCGGAGCAGCCAAGGTATAGGCTGGTGGTGCGGCAGGCCGAATTGTGTCTTCAATCAACGGGCGTTCCGGTTGTTGCGGCTCGTAGAGCGGGTAGCGGAACGAAACTGGACGGCCTGCAACCAACGAAATCCGCACATCTTCTAAATCTTCATCAAGCACATTATCGAATAAACCCCAGCCTTGGAGTAGCACATCGGGCAATTCGGTTTCGATATTATCGACAATAATCCGATAGGAAACCCTCCAACTGGGGGCTGGCGCAAGGTAGGCCACCAAAAGATCGTGCTTGCCCTCGTCGAGCTGAATCGTGGCTGTGCGCGAATCTTGTTTATCGCTGTTGGCGCGTAACGACCACAGCACTTCGTCGGCAGCCGAATCAAGCAATTGCACGCCGCGAATATCATTTAAACGATGCAAGGTGATTTGGCGCACATCGCTGCGATAAATTGTCACCAGCGATTGCGAAATTGGCTCTTCTGGTGGTGGCTCGTCGATGCCGACGATCAAGCCTTCGGCAGCAGCTTCATCGCGCAAGGCTAGGCGAATTCGTCGCCCGCGTAATTCGGTTAAGAGATCGCGCAGTGGGCGGCCAGCGCCAAGCTCAATTCGTCGGCTGCTCCATGATTCAGGTCGTTCGTAATCGATGCCCTTGACATGACCCTCGCCTTTTTCCAACACCACCAAACTTTTCAGCACATCGTCCATGGCTTCGCGACTGAAGGCCAACGCCAGTTTCGTGCCCTCGAACTGACCGCGCCGCTCGAAATAGCCAACGCCATGTTTGTACAAAATCAATCGTCGCAGTGGAAGTTCAGTCATTATCGTTACTCCTCGGCTGAATCGGCTGAAATTTTGGTGCTGTTGGTTGGGTGGGCGGAATTTTGGGTGTGTAGCTAGCGCTATTGTACACGATTTGGCGGGTGCTAACGAGGATGATTTCTGTATCCTAGCTCCTCAACGGTGCGTATTAACCGCTGGTACACTTAATCAATATTTTGAGAAGCGAGAACTTCAATGAATCCATCAATCATTCACTTGCGCATTTCGCGGAGTTTAATTGTTTTGGTCGGCCTAACTTGGTCGCTTGGCTTGATGTTTGGGCTGGGCTTTTTGAGCAACTATACCTTTTGGGCCGCAGCCTGTTTTACTGGGTGGTGGCTCGCGCTATTGGTGCGCTTTGGCTTATTAACGTGGCAACATGTTTATCTGAGCGATCAGGGCATTCGGGTGAAAAATTACACTGGCGATTATACTTTTGCTTGGAATACGCTGCATGCGATTGAATTTGTGACTGAGCCAGCAGCACCACGTTTTATGGATCGCGATTTGAGCTATCTCTGGGCAACCTACGCCGTGCGTTTTTCTGATGCCCAACGCTCAATCATTGTGCATACGCGCTTTACTGAGCATGATCGCACACTATTTAAAACCAAGCTAGCGCATTATATTCAACACTATGCAATTCCCAATAAAACTATCGATACCCTTGATTATCCAGTGATCTATCCAGAGCGATTAAGCATTTGGCAAAAGCTGATGCGACTGCATCGACCACCACTAATTAAGTCACTTGAAATTTTGCGTAGGTTTTGTTGGTGTTTGTTGGCAATTGCAATGATTTATGCAGCTGTAACCGAACAAGAATTTTTTGTTGCACTGACTGCATTTGCAATCTATCAAGTGCTCAAATTAGGCTTAGCACTGTTGCCAAATGCGATTAAGCAACCTGACCTGTTGATTAAGCCACAAGAATCGGCCTTGTATGTGCCAAAATTGGTTGATAAAACCCTATTTGCCCGCTTATTGGGATTCTATGGATTAATCGTTGTGTTGATTTCGATATATTATGGGATTGTAGGTTTCTAATGACCTATAAACACAGAAAAACTATCTATTTCCCACTGGTTATTATGGTAATTTTGATAAATATCGCTAGCATCTTGCTGATTAATAATGAATTTGCTTTGGCTATCGTGATAGGATTAACTGCTGCACTAGCTTTTTATTTATTTTACATTCAAAAACAAGGATATTTGAATATTAATGCTGAATATATTGAATTTCAAGTATATTTGAAGAGAATGAGAATAGATTGGAAATGTATGCGCTTGGTGACGGTTGAGTCATATTACTATCCTCAAAAACTTATACCCAAAGCTGCTGATTATATGAAATTTAAGTTCATTTATAATAATGGTAAAATCAGCGAAGATGGAATCTCTGCTAGCATATTTACCCAAGCAGATTGTGTCGCGATTGAACAGGAATTATATCAATATTGCCGCCAATATAAGATCAAAATGCGCAAACAATTGCTTAAGTATTCTGGTAGAAATCAATTTAGTTTGCAGCATGATGAATTTTTGGTTGGTCGTGATGATTAATTGATAATTTGACGATCAATGAACCTCAAGCTTGTAGAGTAAGGGAGAATTCGTGATGATCAAACGTGGCTTGATCTATTTGGCGTGGCTGGGCGTTGTGCCATGCAGTTTGTGGTCGCTTTTACGCTGGACTGCGCTGGCAACTACACCGCAAGGTATGGTATTGCTGGTGTTTGATGCCTGGGTGTATGCCAGTTTATTGCCGATTGCGCTGCTGGCGGTTAGTTTGCGTCGCAATTATTTGCTGGGCGTGCTCGGCTTGAATATGCTGGTAGTTTTGGGCTTATATGGCGGGCGTTGGCTACCCCAATCAGCGAATTCGACCCCCCAAGATTTGCGGATTATGACCTGGAATGTGTTTTACAATACCCAAGATATTGCTGGCTTGGCGGCGACAATTCGTCAGCAACAGCCGGATATTGTAGTTTTGCAGGAATATAATTTTCAGCTTGACCCGCAACTCCCCGAAGCCTTGGAAGATTTGTACCCTTATGCCGCGCTTGATCCCCATTCGGGCGCTGGTGGTTTGGCGACGCTTAGCCGCTGGCCGCTGCGCGAGTTGGCTCCGGTTGCGCGTGGTGTTGATAGTTGTGGCTGCCAATATTTGGAGATTGCCACTCCAAACGGCCCAACCCGCCTGATCAACACCCATCCGCATATTCCGCTGGCCAGTTTCAAGGGCATTTATACCAAAACCCAGCAAGACCCAACCTTCGATCATTTGCTGAAATTGATTGCTGACCAAAGCCAACCCTTAATTTTGGCAGGCGATTTGAATACGACTGAACGCCAGCCCAATTATTTACGTTTACGTCAACAGCTTGGCGATGCCTACCAACAACAAGGCTGGGGTTTGGGCTATACCTTTCCGAGCAATGGCGCTATTCCCAAAGCGGTGCGTTTGGATTATATTATGCCCAACGCCCATTGGCAGCCCTTGCGGGCTTGGAATGGCACGGCTAATTTGTCGGATCACGGCTTTGTGGTCGCCGATTTGCAGCGTTTAGCCGAATAGTTTGAGGGTTAAGACGTATGACGGTTTATAAGTCTGCTGCTACAAAATATGCAGTTCCGTTTGTGGTTATTTTAGTTGTGGCAACAGTTATCCTTGTCAGTAAGAATGAATTTTTTGATGCAGCAATTAGTTTCGGGTTGTCTACGATTCCCATTGGCTTTACGTGGTTATCACATAAATGGCGTTTTATTACAGCTGATGATTATATGCACATCGATTCGCTTGTGCTTGGAAAAAAGATTAATTGGAATGAGGTTATTGCAGCTGAGGATATGACATATGATAATGGTATGTATCTGCTCCGTGTAATCAATAAAGATCAAATGTTTGAAATTCCAGTGACAATGTTGAAAGGCAAAGATATAGTTACAATTGTAAATTATGTGAATCAAAAAAATAAACAGTATGAAATTCCATTTAATCACGGTATTCCATATTTTAAATCAATGTATTATCAATATAAACCTAATATACTATCAAATATCGGATACTTTGCACCTGCCTTACATGATAAAACGAAAGTATGGAATATGGTGTATGGATTATCCTTATGTTGATTTTTTCTTTTATTAGTAAACGAATTGAATGGGTAAAATCGCCTGACAAGGATATAATAATACTAATAGTTATATCATTTGCAATGCTTGTATTAGGTTGGTTGCATTTACTTTTTGCCCAATTTCCACAAAACTTACGGGCGATTGAACACAATCAGCGTGAGCAGCACGAGCAGATGTTTGTGCCAACTGTGGCATCATCACAGCCCTATCGTTTGCCTTTTGTGCTTGTTTCAGTAGCTTTGGTGATAATAATTGCAGGATTTGCTTGGTATTTGACCCGTTGAGAAAAACGAGCGCCAGCTTAATTAAACTGGCGCTGCTTGTTATTTTAGCTGCGAATGCTGGCAAAAGCCGCTTGGGCTGCATTTATCGTTTGAGCGACGAGTTCGTCGGTATGGGCCGTTGAGACAAAGGCGGCCTCAAATTGCGACGGCGCAAGATACACGCCTTGCTCCAGCATGGCATGGAAGAATTTGCCAAACATGGCGGTATCAGCCCGCTTGGCCGATGTGAAATCATAAACCTCATCGCCAGCAAAGAAGAAGCCCCACATACTGCCAGCTTTATGCGCTTGGAAGGGAATGCCATTTTTGAAGGCGGCCTTCCAAAAGCCTTGACACAGCGTCGAAGTTACACCAGTTAAGCGCTCGAAAACTTCGGGCTTGGCAATTTCGCGTAAAGTTACAATGCCAGCGACCATCGCCAGTGGGTTGCCCGAAAGCGTGCCAGCTTGATACATTGTGCCAGCTGGAGCGACCATCTGCATAATCTCGCGTCGTCCGCCATAGGCCGCCGCTGGCAAACCGCCGCCTACTACTTTGCCCAAGCAGGTCAAATCGGGCATCACGTTGAAGTAGGCTTGTGCTCCACCGTAGGCCACGCGAAAGCCCGTCATTACTTCGTCGAAAATCAATAATGCCCCGTATTGATCGCAAAGTTGGCGCAGGCCTGCAAGATAGCCTTCGCGTGGCAGTACAAAGCCCATATTGCCTGCCACAGGCTCGATTACCAAGGCGGCAACTTGCCCAGCATTGGCTTTAAATAGCGCTTCGACTGCTTCAAGATCGTTAAATGGTGCGGTCAGGGTGTTGCTGGTAGCGCTTTTCAAAACGCCTGGGCTATCGGGCAAGCCTAAGGTTGCCACACCTGAGCCAGCTTGCACCAAAAATGGATCAGCATGGCCGTGGTAGCAACCCTCAAATTTGATAATTTTCTCGCGTTGGGTGTAAGCCCGCGCCAAACGAATTGCGCTCATCGCGGCTTCAGTGCCCGACGAAACAAAGCGCACCATCTCGACACTTGGTACTGCGGCGATCACCAACTCGGCCAATTCGCTTTCAAGCTCGGTTGGTGCACCAAAGCTTGTGCCACGTTGAGCTTGGGCACAAATTGCCTCGACTACTGCTGGATAGGCGTGGCCCAGAATTAACGGCCCCCACGACAAAACATAATCGATATATTGATTGCCATCGATGTCGTAGAGATAGGCTCCTGCGCCATGATCGATAAAGCGTGGCACGCCGCCAACGCCCCGAAAAGCCCGCACTGGGCTATTCACTCCGCCTGGTAAAAGTGCTTGGGCGCGTTCAAACGCCGCGCTAGAAGCATCGTTGATCACGTTTTTCTGTCTCCATATGTTATGTCTCGGGGATCGGGGATCGGGGGCTGGGGATCGGTTTTGAAACCACGAAGAACACGAAGAGCACGAAGAAACCCTGTATGTTCTAGATGTAATGGTTTATCGCACGAACAACGACCAGCATGCCCTCACCCCTAACCCCCTCTCCCGCCGGCGAGGCGAGGGGGAACCGCTCCAACAGTGCTCCCCTCGCCCGCCACAGTGGGCGAGGGGTTGGGGTGAGGGAACGGAATCCAATGAACCATTACATCTAGGCTCTATGTTCTATGCTCTTACTCTGCGCCTCTGCGCTAAATCCAATCCCCAATCCCCAACAGCCGATCCCCAGCCCTATGTTCTATGCTCTATGTTCTATGCTCTTCGTCCCTAGGCTTTCAACCACTGCGCCGCCGCCTTGGCATAATAGGTTATGATCATACTTGCGCCTGCTCGGCGAATTGCCAGCAAGCTTTCAAGTGCCACCCGTTGCTCATCGATCCAGCCGTTGGCAGCAGCAGCCTTGATCATGGCATATTCGCCGCTCACTTGATAGGCTGCTAGTGGTAGATCAAATTCTTCGTAAACTGCCCGAATAATATCCAAATAAGCCCCAGCTGGCTTGACCATCAGCCAATCTGCTCCCTCGGCGACATCGAGCGCGGTTTCGGCAATCGCCTCGCGGGCGTTGGCCGCATCCATTTGGTACGAGCGGCGGTCGCCAAATTGGGGTGTTGATTCAGCAGCTTCGCGGAACGGGCCATAAAAAGCCGAGGCAAATTTAGCTGCATACGACAAAATAATTGTGTCGTGGTAGCCTGCTTGATCAAGGCCATAGCGAATTGCGGCAATTTGGCCATCCATCATGGCGCTGGGAGCAACCACATCAGCGCCAGCCTCGGCATAAGCCACCGAAGCACGGGCTAATAATTCCAAGGTTGGGTCATTATCAACGGTGATTGTTTCTGGCTCACCGCTGGTTAAAATGCCACAATGGCCGTGGTCGGTATATTCGCACATACAAACATCGGCAATTACCACCAAATGTGGTGCTTGCTGTTTAATTGCCCGAATTGCGCTAGGCACAGGGCCATTCGCATCCCAAGCTGAGCTACCTTGAGCATCTTTATGCAAGGGAATACCAAAGAGCAGCACTGCTGGAATTTGCGCCGCAACCAGTTCATCAATCTCAGTGCCGAGCTGATCGAGCGAAAGTTGAAATTGACCAGGCATCGAGCTAATTGGCTTGCGAATATTCTGGCCTTCAACAATAAATAATGGGGCAATTAGATTATCAACAGTTAATTGAGTTTCACGTACCATGCGCCGTAATGTGGCGTTGCGCCGTCCGCGCCGCAAACGACGATTGGGCGTTGGCACGCTTTCGAGCATACTCATGCCAGTTCCTTCTCGGTTTTGGCCCATTCAAGCAGGGCTTCAACTAAGCCTTGGGTTGAATGTTCCGCTGCCTCTATATCAACATGCAAGCCCACATCAAGCGCGGTTTGGCTGGTGATAGGGCCAATTGTTGCAATGATTGTCTGATTTAAAAATTCTTGTGAATTGCGCATACCTGCCGCATGCAAGGCTTCGATGGTGTAGCGCACGGTTGAACTTGAGGTGAATGTCACCACATCAACCCGTTGCTGACGTAGCAACTCAGCCAATGCGACTACCTGTGGATCGGGCACGGTGCGATAAGCCACCACCGCCGTTACGTCTGCGCCACGTTCGATTAATGCTTCGCGCAACAGTGGGCGTGCAATATCAGCTTGGGGCAGAAAAATGCGTTGGCCAGCAATATCTTGAAATTCGACGAGAAATTGCTCGGCAACATAGGCATGCGGCACAAAATCGGGCGCATGGCCAAAATCAGTTAATAATTTGGCGGTAGCCTTGCCAATCGCGGCAATTTTTAATTGATTTAAGGCGTTGCAGGGCAAGCCTAAAACCCCATAACGCTCGAAGAACGCTCGCACGGCGTTGGTACTGGTAGCAATCATCCAATCGAAGCCTTCAATTTGGCTCAGAGCGCGGTCAAATGGTTGCCAATCGTCGGGTGGTAGGGTTTGAATTGCCGAGCAATAGAGCGTTTCGGCTCCATGGTCTGCCAAGAGTTGAGCGAACTCGGTCATCTGCTCACGGGCGCGGGTCAACACAATTCGCTTGCCCGTTAAGGGTGTGTGCATCGTCATTGTTGCAATCCACAATCTGTTGCTAGCACGCAGCTATAGGCGAGTATTCAATATGCAATTCATTAATCGTCGGCCTTGGTAGTATACAAGATTATGGCCTGCCCGCTGTTAATTCAAGCACGATCGGTTATGCCAAAACTGCTCTAAATCGCAACCGAGCTAGAGCAGTTCTCTCCCACCTTGAGCCAATAATTGTTGCGCTAGACTTGTCCCAAGCGCTTGCGCCGTACTCGCACTGCCAGTTAATTCACCGCGCACTAAGCGTCCATCAAGTGCTCCAATCATACCGATTAAGTGCAATTGGCCTATTTGATAGGTGGCAAATGCGCCAACCGCCACTTGGCAACCGCCGCCAATGGTGGCCAAAAAGGCTTTTTCGGCTTCAGCAGTCGCCCGTGATTCAGCGTGATCGAGCACCTTGAGCAAATCAGCAACTCGTTGATCGCCTGCCCGTGCTTCGATGCCCAAAATGCCCTGCGAAACCGCTGGAGTCATTTCGGCTGGCTCGAAAAATTGGGTCACACGCTTCAATAATCCTAAGCGTTGCAAGCCTGCTGCCGCCAACACAATCGCATCGTATTGGCCTTCGTCAAGTTTACGCAAGCGCGTATCAACATTGCCGCGAATATCAATAATTGTTAGATCGGGCCGTAAATGGCGCAATTGGGCAGCACGCCGCGGGCTACTCGTGCCAACCTTGGCTCCAGGCACCAAATCGGCAAGCCTGCGCCCTTCGGCTCCAACCAAGACATCGCGTGGGTCGGCCCGTTCGGGATAGGCTGCAATCGTCATGTCGGGCGCTAAAATTGAAGGCAAATCTTTGGCACTATGCACCGCCAGATCGACCTTGCCATTGCGCATGGCATCCTCAATTTCGCTGACAAACAGACCCTTATCGCCAATCGCCGCCAATGGTCGATCCAAAATCGCATCGCCCTTGGTGGTGATGTGTTCAAGTTCGATCGTTAATTGGGGATGCGCCGCCAACAAGGCATCGCGCATGGCGTGGGTTTGCACCAAGGCCAATTGGCTTTTGCGCGTTCCAATGGTTAATATGTTCATGCTGTCATTCTTAACTATAGAATAAGTGAATAAAGTATTTTTCGTGGATTAATAATCATTGGTGATCACCACCCTTCCGTCCCGCCTCAAGGCGGGAAACGCAGGGGGCTTTAATCCCCCTGCACCCCC
>NZ_DOPT01000087.1:73273-90637 GCF_003512625.1 Herpetosiphon sp.
CCTGCACCCCCTCAAGGACAATTTGGGCTTGGCAGGATACCCTCGATAAACCTGACACGTATCGTTCTGCCCAGCGGCATTCTTCCTAATCTTTGCGGTTGCCGTAGCCTATCCCCTCTTTACTGACCGCTGCTCCCTCTTTATTGGCCAGTCACGACGGTTTTGAGCAAATCGACGAAGGCTGGATCATCGTTGAGCAAGCGAATGCGTTCAAGTTGCAAGCCTAACTCGTTGGCTTTGTGCTTGCCCTCAATATCAATATCGTAAAGAATTTCGAGGTGGTCGCAGACAAAGCCAAATGGCACTTGCAGCACATATTTTTTGCCTTCAGCCGCCAATTCAGCCAAGGTATCGAGCACATCAGGCCCAAGCCATGGTTCGCCAGTTTCACCTTGGCTTTGATAGGTAAAACGCCAATCTGGCAATTCGAGCATTTCGGCAATGCCTTTGGCGCTACCCAACAACTCATCAGGATAGGGATCGCCCCAGGCCAAGACTCGTTGCGGCAAGCTATGAGCGCTAAACAACACCGTTACTTGATCGCGCACGTCGGCAGGAAATTGAGCTAAGGCCTCGCTGATGCGGTTAGCAATCAAATTGCGAAACTTTGGCTGCTCTTGCCAGCTATTGATCATGGTTAATTCGATGTTGGTGTTAAATTCTTCGTTAGCGCGATCAACTTGTTTTTGATAGCCGCCGATGCTGATTTTGGAATAATGCGGTGCGAGGGCAAGCCCAATCACCTTGCTAATACCATCGGCATGAATTTGCTTGACCACATCGGGAATTAATGGATGCCAATATTTCATTCCAAAGTAAACCTGATATTGGTCAGGAAATTCGGCATCAAGTTGGGCTTGCAGTTGATCAGTCACCGATTTGGTTAATGTGGTCAGCGGGGTATGACCACCAACTGCTCGATAGCGAGCTGAAAGATTTTCGACCTGCTCTGGCGTTGGCATGCGACCACCACGCACATTGATGTAGTATTGTTCAACTTCATCGATGCGATTGGGTGTGCCATAGGCCATCAGCAAGACAGCTGTTTTGGCTGACATTGATTACCTCTTATCTATTAATGATCCACAAAGCGCACGAAGGAACCCGAAGGCTTGAAACCGCGAAGAACACGAAGATCGCGAAGAATTATTTTATGTTCTATGCTCTATGTTCTCCAATTTCCAGTCCTCAATCCTATGGTCTATGCTCTATGGTCTATGCTCTTTCGTGAATAAATGCCACCAAGCGTTCGAGATTGGCAACCGGAGTTTGTGGGTGAATGCCATGACCAAGGTTGAAAATATGGCCTGGGCGGCGATTGACGCGGCGCAAAATATCGGCAGCTTGTTCGCGAACATATTCCCATGGCCCCAGCAAAACCGCCGGATCAAGATTGCCTTGGATGGCTTTGTCATCACCAATTAGTTCCCAAGCCTCGTCGATTGGAATCCGCCAATCGGCTCCGAGCACTGAGCCACCATCGTTGCGCATCAACGGCAAAAGATTGGTGGTGTTGGTGCCAAAGTGAATTAATGGAATGTTGGTTTCTTCGCGTAGGGTTTTCAAAATGCGGGCGGTGTAGGGTTGCACAAAGGTTGCATAATCGTGGGGGCTTAAACAGCCGACCCAACTATCAAAAAGTTGTAGCGCATCAACCCCAGCCGCAATTTTCACCCGCAAATAACTGATCGTCAGGTCAGCCAAGCGCTCCATCAGGGCATTCCACACGTTGGGGCTGCCATACATGAGCGCTTTGGTATTCAGAAAATTCTTCGAGCCTTTGCCTTCGACCAAGTAGGCCGCCAAGGTAAATGGTGCGCCAGCAAAGCCAATTAAGGGTGTTTGGCCCAACTCAGCTTTGAGCAAATGAATCGATTTGCTAATGTAAGGCACATCAACTTCTGGCTCAATTGGCCGAATGCGGCTAACATCGGCCATCGTGCGAATGGGGTTGGCAACCACTGGGCCGATGCTTTCAACCAAATCAACGCCCACCCCAGTCGCAATCAACGGGGTCATAATATCGGCAAACATAATTGCTGCATCAACACCCAAACGGCGCACTGGCTGCAAAGTTACTTCAGCACACAATTCGGGCTGATAGCAAATATCCATAAAGCCATATTGCTCGCGGATGGCACGGTATTCGGGCAGCGCACGGCCAGCCTGACGCATAAACCAAACTGGGGTGGCATCCACAGCTTCGCGCCGACAGGCCCGTAAAAATCGATCTTGCATAATTATTGGTATGTCCTTGTATGGTTTACTGAATAATTTCAAAACCGAGGCAGAATCGCTATTCAAGCTGAATTCTGCCTCGGTTTGCCGCCTAAATCATGGCTAAGGCTTCGCGAATTGGCCGATTGACCCCAGTGATGATTGGCGTATCGTTGAGGGTGTAGCGGCGAGCTTCGGTTGAGCGCAGCGCAATCACCAATTCTTCAAAGCGTGGCAAGCTATCGGTTTCGTAGGCCACAATAAATTCATGATCATCAATGCCAGTGGTGTAGAGCAACACTTGGCGCACATCGGCATACTCGTGGCCAACCCGAATGTGTTCATTCATCATGCCTTGGCGGGCATCGCGGCTCATCAAATACCATTCTTTGGTTTTGCTGAAGGGATAAACAATCAAATAGGGTTCGCGATCTTCGAGGTCGATCGCTTGTTCTTGGGTCGTGGGGCGTTTGGTATAGTTGGAAGGCCGAGTAAAGCCAAAGTAGAGGTTGGTTTGCTCAAAATAAGCGCCGATGCCAGTTTGCAGCAAGCGGCTGGTCATTTCTTGCATGGCGATTGGCGACGTACCTTTGCGCCACAGCAACAAATCGGAGTTGAGCTTAAAGCCAATTGTGCTATAGGCATAGGTCACAATTGAAGGATAGGCCTCTTCGACCACTTGGGCGAATTGTTCGCGCAAATCTTCGCGGGCTGCGGCTGGCAAGCGTCGCCATTCGGGGGCAGCCTTGAAGGTGGTGTATTGAACAAACAATTGACCTTCGGTGGAATTTGGCAATTTAACGTCTTCCATGGAAGCTTAATTCCTTTATACCAGTGATGGATGCCCATCAAAACTGAATTAGATTGCCTCAAAATCGAGGCGGAATAATTGCTGGGCGGCGTGGGCCAACTGTGGGCTGGCCGCAGTATCTTTAATCGCCCGCATTGGTTGATGTAATAATTTATTGATAATCGCGCTGGTCAGGGCCGAAACTGCTTGCTGCTGCTGCTCAGAAAGATCCAAACGGGCGAGTGTGCGTTCAAGTTCGGCCAAACGAATTGCCTCGGCGTGCGCACGCAAGGCGCGAATCGTTGGCAGCACGGCTTGAGTTAGCCACCATTCCTGCCATTTAATCAACTCGCGTTCGACAATCGCCTCGGCTCCGGCAACTTCGGCAGCTTTGCTAGCCCGATTGCGTTCGCAGATCGCCTGCATATCATCGACATCGTAGAGCCAAACCTCAGGCAACGCCCCAACATGGCGATCAATATCGCGGGGCACGGCCAAATCGAGCAATACCCATTGGCGTTGGCGTTGCGCTTGCAACAGCTGAGCCTGCTCGAAATCAAGCATCAATTCAGGCGATGACGTACAGCTAATCACCACATCGCTAGCCTGCAACACCGCCGCAAGTTCGCTGATTGGCTTGGCTGCAACCTTATGATGCTCAGCCAAACGCGCTGCTCGTTCAAATGTGCGGCTGAGCACAGTGATGTTGCTGGTATATTCCAAATAGTGTTTGAGTGCCAACTCGCCAGTGCGGCCAGCCCCGATAATCACCACCGAACGATTAGTTAGATCGAGGTGTTGGCGGGCAAGACTAAGGCCAACCGAAACGACTGATAATTGAGCATGAGCCAATTGGGTTTCGGTGCGCACCAACTTACCCGTAGTCAAGGCAGCCTGAATCAAACGATGCATGGTTGTGCCCAGCAACTCGGTTTGTTGGGCCGCGTTATAGGCGGTTTTGATTTGGCTCAAAATTTGAGCCTCGCCCAGTGCCATCGAATCTAGGCCCGAAGCCACCCGAAACAAATGGCGCACAGCATCCTCATCGAGATAGGTATAGACATGCGGCATAAGTTCATCGAGATCGATTGAGCGTTGCTGAGCCAAAAATTGGCGCAATGAACGCCCGCCGTCGGCTTCTTCGACCAAGGCATACAACTCTACCCGATTGCAGGTTGAGAGAATAAAGCCCTCAACGGCGATCTGGCGTAGGCTGCTCAGGGCTTGAGCTAACTCGGCCTCGGCAAAGGCGATTCGCTCGCGAATTGAAATTGGGGCCGTGCGTTGATGTGCCCCCACAACCACCAGTTGCACAGTAAACTCCCAGTAAAAAGCAAATAGCAATCATCATCGAGCGCAACCAACAAGAATCCCCAAAGCATGATCGATGCGAATTTGCTTTTGCACTTACGAGCCTGCTTGTTCAAAACCTTCGATTGTTCCGAGCAGCGTTGCATCCATAAACAAATCGAGGCGTGTCCGCAGTTCTACGACGGTTGCCACATCGATTGGACGGACCGATTGTGGCTTGGCCAACTGGGCAAACGCCCGCCGAAAAAACAAAAAGGCCTCGACTGTATCGTGCATCGAGACTCCCATTTCGCGAGCTTCGCGCCCATAGGTAGCCCCAACAGCTTTGGCCTCGGCCAAGATGCGCTCATCAAGCTCGTTGCTATTGACATATTGCATCAACATGCCAAACAAACGTTGGCCTAAGCCGCGCATGCGCTCGGTGGTTGGGTTGGTATCAAACCGAGCGTGCCAACCTTGGCCCATCAACTCGCGAGTATCGAGATGCCAATGGCGGGTTTGGCCTAATTCGGGCACTGGCGTATGATCGGGCTGTTGCTGATTGACCATGCGCTCAACCGCTGCCCGTTGAAAACGGCGATGGCCGCCAAGCGTGCGTTTGGTTGGCACTAAACCAGCGTCGCCCCAACGGCGCACCGTTGAAGGTGCTGCGCCGAGTAAATCGCTGGCCTCGCTCAACGAAAGCCATTCTGGGTCGATGTCGATGCTTAATTCTGTCATGAATCTATAAATTCTACCAAATCTACCATTAGAAATCTATCACTGGTATTGTATCTAAAAGCTGCCAGAGTGTCTAGTTGACAAAACACGCAATTAACGACACATCACAATTGCTAACAACTGTTGTAACGTTTGTAATGGTGTAGCGTATGGCTCTAAAGTACTAGGGGCGAGCATAAATTTGGCATATTGTCGATTTGGCGTGGCTGCTGGTATAATGCAAGCTTGTAGAGGAGAGCTACCTCTCCCCATATATTTAACTGAATGAGTGAGGCAACGTATGCAACGAACCGTTCGCATGGGCTTGCTACTGTTGTTGGCTTTTGGATTAATGCCCTTGATTCAACGCCCAGCGCAGGCAGCGACCCTCGATGATCAGATTATTGCCGATGAAATTCTGGTAACGTTTAATGATGGCTATCGTGTCAGTGCGAATGGGGCATTCTTTGAAGGTTCTAAGGCATTGAAAAATGGCCTAGGCATTGGGCCATTACTTTCGACCCAAATGCTTGATGGGGCTGGTCAAGTGGCAATGTTGAAGCTCCCCGCAGGCGCAAATGGCGATGCTAAAATTGCCCAATTGCTCAAAAATCCAGCAGTGCGCTACGCCGAATACAACGCTGTGCGTGAGATTCTGGTCGATCCCAATGATGAATATTACTCAGAACAATGGGGCTTGCCCAAAATTGGCGCTAATGCGGCTTGGGACATGACCCAAGGCAACGGCTTGGTGATTGCCATTATTGATACTGGGGTTTCACCAACCCACCCTGATTTGGCTGGCCATGTGTTGCCTGGCTACAATGCCTTGCAAAATAATAGCAATAGCCAAGATGATCAAGGCCACGGTACGGCCATGGCTGGGATTGCTGCTGCCCTAACCAATAATGGTCAAGGTGTAGCTGGGGTTTGTTGGAACTGCCAAATCCTGCCAGTTAAAGTGCTGAACAGTCGTGGTCAAGGCACAGCGGCAGATATTGTCGAAGGCATGTATTGGGCTGCTGATAATGGCGCACGCATCATTAGTATGAGTTTGGGTGGCCCACGGGGTACGCAAGCCGAGCAAGATGCAGTTAATTATATTTATAGCAAAAATATTCCACTCTTTGCCTCATCTGGCAATTCGGGCGATGAGGGCAACCCACGCATGTATCCAGCCGCTTTTGATCATGTAATTGCGGTTGGGGCAACCACGACCCAAGATCGGGTTGCAAGTTTCTCATCGTATGGCGATTATGTGGATATTGCTGCTCCAGGCGTAAATATTGTGACGACTGGATGGGATGGTGGCGATACCTATGAAATGGGCAGTGGCACATCGCCAGCTTGTCCGTTTGTGGCAGCAACTGCGGCCTTGGCGCTGAGTGTTTGGCCTGAGCTTACGGTCGATCAAATTGAAAAATTGATCACTGGCAGTGCTGTTGATATTTTGACTCCTGGTAAAGATGTCTATAGTGGGTTTGGCCGACTGGATACCTACAAAACGGTGCAAAATGCGGTTTTGCGCACGATTCCTGGCGAACCACAACCCCAACCACCAGCACCACCAGCGCCGCAACCACCAACTCCAGAACCACAACCAGGTAACCCTGCGTTTGTGCCTGTGGGAGCGCCCCCATTGCCAGCACCGGTCGGCGAAGTCTACTTCCCTGAAACTGGCCATAACTTGCGTGGCGAGTTCAAAAACTACTGGGATCGTAATGGTGGCTTGGCAGTCTTTGGCTTCCCAATTAGCGAAGAATTTACCGAACAAACTCCTGAAGGTTCGTTTACGGTGCAATACTTCGAACGCCAACGCTTTGAATTTCACCCTGAAAAAGCTGCACCCTACAACGTGTTGCTGGGTCGCTTAGGCGATGCTGTGCTGCGGGATCGTGGCGACGATTGGGCCAACTTCCCCAAAACTGGGCCAGAAAATGGCTGTCTCTATTTCGATCAAACCCAGCACAAAATTTGTGGCGAGTTCCGCAAATATTGGGAAACCAATGGGCTGAATGATCCTGCTTTGAACAAATATGATCGCAGCTTGCAATTGTTTGGCTTGCCATTATCCGAGCCAATGACCGAAACCAATCGGGATGGGGCAACCGTCACGACCCAATGGTTTGAGCGCGGCCGCTTTGAGTATCACGAAGGTCAAGGCGTGCTGTTAGGTTTGTTGGCCAAAGAATATGCCAACAATCGCAGTTGGCGCTAATCGCGTTTAGAATGGCTGAAGCCAGCTTGTCTCTTGGGCTGGCTTCAGTATCACATAAATAGGGAAACGCCGCTCGATTCGGTTGTGAGAGAATTTGCCAATGGCATACAACTTGATGAAGAGTTTGCGTTGATAGGTTTTAGGCTGCCGAGAGCAGCATATTTGGAGGATATTGTGGTTTTACGTCGGATTTTAGGCATCGTCACTGCGGCTATCGCTGTCGTGAGTTTAGCTGTTCAACCTCGTTCAACTGCGGCTGCAGAACCAATCAAACTTGATACCCAATGCTTTGATGTACCAGGGATTATCAACTGTTTAGATGATAAATTTCTGAGCTATTGGCGCAGCAATGGTGGTTTGCCAGTGTTTGGCTACCCAATTACTGCGGCTGCCAATGAAGTTAACCCCGATACCCAGCAAAGCTACTTGACACAGTGGCTCGAACGTAATCGGTTTGAATTACACCCCGAAAATGCAGGTACGCCTTACGAGGTGTTGTTGGGCTTGTTGGGCAAAGAACGCTTGACCCAACTTGGCCGTGAAATTGAGCCTCGCGAAGCTGGCCCAGTCGATGGCTGCTTATGGTTCGAACAAACTGGCCACAATGTCTGTGATCAAGCAGGTAGTTTGGGTTTCAAGAGCTATTGGCAATCGCATGGCTTGAAAATTGATGGCCTAGACAATTATGCTCGTTCATTGCAATTGTTTGGTTTGCCCTTGACCAGCGCTAAGAGTGAAACCAATGCCAACGGCGATACAGTTGTCACCCAATGGTTTGAACGTGCTCGCCTCGAATGGCACCCAAGCAATCCCGATGAATTCAAGGTGCTCTTGGGCTTGCTCGGTAAAGAAATTATCGATGGCCGTAGCCAACCAACTCCACCAACGCCAATTGATCCTTGTGCTTCAACCCCTGATCCAGTGTCAGCTCGCGTGCGCCCAGCCAAATGTGGTGAGCAAGGCACCGAGTTTTCGTTTGATTTCTATGGTTTCAAGGCCAGCGAAGAGGTTGGCTTCTGGATTACCAATCCCGATGGGATCAATGTTGGGACACGGCAAACAGCGAAGGTTGGCCCAAACGGGAGCATTAGTGGCCTCCCATTCGATAGCCGCGATGCCACACCTGGCACTTGGCAATTTACCATGCAATCAGCCTATCAAAGCCATCAGGCTATTGTCTATATTACAGTAATTGCCAAGGCTCCCCAGCCAACCCCAAACCCAAGCAACTGTACTAGCACGCCTGAACCAGTTTCAGCGCGAATTAGCCCAGCAAAATGTGGTCCAGCAGGCATGGTCTTTATCTTCGATGTATTTGGGTTCCAACCCAACGAACAAGTTGGCTTCTGGATCACTAATCCCGACGGAATTAATGTTGGGATTGCCAATACTATGAATATTGGCCCCGAAGGTGCAATCTCAGGGATCGAGTTCCCAACTGATGGTTTTACTCCTGGCACATGGCAATTTACCATGCAAGGGACGACCAGCAATCACGCTTCAATCATCTACTTTACGATTACCGAATAAGCTTATCGATTGAACCAATCGATTGATTGCAGAAACCCAGCGTGTGGCAATACGCTGGGTTTTTGTTATCATAAGGCTATTCCATTATTTTGATGCTGTTTGCAGCATGTTTGGAGGAAATAGTGAGTGTGATCCGTCGAATGCTTGGTTTGGCGACTGCAACCCTGGCAGTGGCCGCCTTGGTTGTTCAGCCACGCCCAACCGCCGCCGCTGAGCCAATTATCCTAGAAACCCAATGTTTTGATGTGCCTGGGATTGTTGACTGCTTGGACGACGATTTCTTGAGCTATTGGCGCAATAACGGTGGCTTGCCAGTGTTCGGCTACCCGATCACTGAAGCTGCTGATCAATATAACGTTGATAGTGATGATTTTTATTGGACGCAATGGCTCGAACGCAATCGTTTTGAGTTGCACCCCGAAAATGCTGGCACACCTTACGAGGTGTTGTTGGGCTTGTTGGGTAAAGAACGCTTGAGCCAACTTGGCCGCGAGATCGAGCCACGCGAAGCTGGCCCCGTTGAAGGCTGTTTGTGGTTTGAACAAACGGGCCATAATGTTTGTAACCAAGCAGGCAATTTAGGTTTCAAGAGTTATTGGCAATCACATGGTTTGAAAATTGAGGGCTTAGATACCTATGCCCGTTCATTGCAATTATTTGGTTTGCCCTTAACCAGTGCCCAAACTGAAACCAACGCCAGCGGCGATACCGTGATCACCCAATGGTTTGAACGTGCTCGCCTCGAATGGCATCCGAACAATCCCGATGAATTTAAGGTACTTTTGGGCTTGCTTGGCAAAGAAATTCTCGATGATGTCAGCGAGCCATTGCCCCCAGCCGAACAATGTGCCCAAACTCCCGATCCAGTGTCGGCGAATATTCGGCCCACCAAATGTCCGCAAGTTGGCACGGTTGTCTTCTTCGATTTCTTTGGCTTCCAACCAAATGAAGAAGTCGTTTTGTGGGTTGTCGATCCTGCTGGCGAAGTCTATGAATTTGATGAAGGAACCACGATTGGGCCAAGTGGCTCGGTTGAAAATGTCGAATGGCCAACCGCAGGCTCGCCAACTGGCTTGTGGCTGATTTCGCTCGAAGGTAAGACCAGCGGACATGTTGCTGATATTTATTTCACCGTCATGCCCTAAGTTGATCGTTTGACCATGGCCCCACAGCTTCCTAAATGCTGTGGGGCTTTTTTGTGCTTGAGGGTAGTACCAAGGTAGTCTAGCGCTAGAGATATATTCCTGTTAGGCTATCGGCCATTGGTGTATGGCAATTGTTGGTTGCTCAAGCATTGCTTTCCACATCGCTCCTACTTGAGTACTATTAATGGCTTGTTAATCGGTTAACCATCCTACGGCCTGAGATCTGCGTAGAAACTGGCAGCGGTAGCTAAATCGACAGCGGAATGAGAGGTTTTGGCAGCTTTTTCGCTAGGTTTGGCATGCGTCACATGCTACACTTCAGCCGTCTACAACATGCCGATCCATTTTTGGCGACAGAGGAGCTTCGTTCTTATGAAAGCAAAAAATAGCCGTTTACAAGGATTCTACCAACTTTCGCCGCTCGATCGTTTGCAAGCCGTGGGGGCTTTCGATGGCTTGAATAACGATGATTTGCGAGCGTTACATGGCGCTGGCAGTTTAACCATCGAACGCGCCGATAAAATGATTGAAAATGTGGTTGGAACCTATAGTTTGCCCTTAGGCATTGCCACCAACTTCCAAATTAATGGCAAAGATACCTTGATCCCGATGGTTGTTGAAGAACCATCAATTGTGGCTGGGGCTTCGTTTGCCGCTAAATTGGCCCGCGAAGGCGGCGGGTTTACCACCAGTAGCACCGAATCATTGATGATTGGTCAAATTCAACTCGTGCATATCGCCGATCACGCCGCAGCCAGCGAAATTATTTTGCGCAATAAAGCCGATTTGCTGGCAATTGCCAATCGTCAAAGCACCTCGTTGGTAGCCTTGGGTGGCGGTGCCAAAGATGTTGAAGTGCATTCGTTCCCTGCTAGCCCAATGGGGCCGATGTTGGTGGTGCACTTAATCGTCGATTGTTTGGATGCGATGGGGGCAAATGCAATCAATGCGATGGCAGAAGCCGTTGCCCCACGGCTCGAAGCATTAACTGGCGGTCGCGCTTACTTACGCATTCTCTCGAACTTGAGCGATCGGCGTTTGGCAACTGCCCGTTGTGTTATTCCCGCCCGCGCCTTGGATCGCTCGGACTTGCGTGGTGAAGATGTGATCGAGGGGATTTTGTGGGCCTATGCCTTCGCCGCTGTTGATCCCTATCGCGCTACTACCCATAACAAAGGTATTTTGAACGGGATCGATCCGGTGTTGTTGGCAACAGGCCAAGATTGGCGGGCCATCGAATCAGGTGCGCATGCCTATGCTGCGCGTGATGGCCGCTATACCTCGTTGACCACTTGGGAGCAAGATGCCGAAGGCAATTTGGTTGGCACATTGACCATGCCGTTGGCAGTTGGAATTGTGGGTGGCGCAGTTAAGGTGCATCCAACAGCTGCTGCGGCCTTGAAGTTGTTGAATGTTAGTTCAGCCCGCGAATTGGCTGAAATGTGTGTCTGTGCAGGCTTGGCCTCAAACTTGGCGGCGATGCGAGCTTTGGCAACCGAAGGCATTCAGCGTGGCCATATGAGCTTGCATGCACGCCAAATCGCTATGAGTGCTGGAGCAGCGCCTGCCTTGGTCGAAGAAGTGGCCGAGCGTTTGATTGCTGAGCGTTGCATCAAGCCAGCTCGTGCCGCCGAAATTGTGCGCGAAATGCATGATATGTTTGCATTGCAACGAATTGAGGTTGGAGTTCCCTGCTAATCAAACCTGCTCCTTAAGCCAAAAGGCCAGCACCTCGTAGACAAGGTGCTGGCCAAATTATTTAATCTTGCAAGCGTTTTTTAGCCTTCAACCAGTGTGGTTTGGGCTTGGCGAAAGCGCCCAATTGCCCGATATTTAGCATAGCGCTGTTCAAGCAATTGATCGATTGTGAGGGTACTCAGGGTCGTAATTTGCTCACGCAGTGCGCTAGCAACTGCTTGTAAAATTACTGGCACATCCATATGCGCCCCACCCTCTGGCTCGGGAATAATGGTATCAGCAATGCCAAAGCTGTGGAGATCTTGGGCGGTGATTTTCATAGCTTTGGCAGCTTCTGAGGCTTTGCTCGAATCGCGCCAGAGAATTGCGGCACTGGCTTCAGGCGAGGCCACCGAATAGACAGCATGTTCAAGCATCAACAAACGGTCGGCGACCCCAATCGCCAAAGCACCGCCAGAGCCGCCTTCGCCGATCACGGTCGCAATAATTGGCACTGGCAAATCGGCCATAACCAATAAATTACGGGCGATAGCTTCGGCTTGGCCGCGTTCTTCGGCGGCCATGCTTGGGTGTGCGCCAGCAGTATCAATTAATGTCAAAATCGGCATGTTGAATTTTTTGGCATGCTCCATCACCCGTAAGGCCTTGCGATAGCCCTCGGGGTGTGGTGAGCCGAAGTTGCGCCGAACATTCTCTTTGGTGTCGCTGCCCTTTTGATGGCCGATGATCGCCACGCTGCGGCCATCGATTTTGCTTATACCACAGACCAGCGCCTGATCATCGCCATGATGGCGATCACCACGGAGTTCAAAAAAATCTTCACACAGCACCCGAATATAATCAAGGGTGCGTGGGCGTTGGGGATTACGGGCGATTTGCACCTTATCCCAAGGCAATAACTCAGTTAACGTTGTCACGTTTTGACCTCTGCGTGGGGCTTATTGGTGGCCCGCTACGACATGTTCGCGATGATCAGCCGATGATGTGGGGCGTTGATACAGGCGCAACAAACGCCCGATGGTTGCCCGCATGTCCGAGCGTGGCACAACTGCATCGATCATGCCATGTTCAAGGAAAAATTCTGCGGTTTGGAAGTTTGGTGGCAATTTTTGGCGAATCGTTTGCTCAATCACCCGTCGCCCAGCAAAGCCAATATTCGCACCTGGTTCGGCCAAAATAATATCGGCAACCGAGGCATACGAGGCTGAAACCCCGCCATAGCAAGGGTCAACTAAGAGCGAGATATGGGGCTGGCGCACCCGAGCCAAACGGGTGAGCGCAACCGAAACTTTGGCCATTTGCATCAGGGCAAAAATGCCTTCGTGCATACGAGCGCCACCCGAAGCGTTGATCGTCAGCACTGGTACGCCACGATCGGCTGCTCGTTCGACTGCTCGTGCCACTTTTTCGCCAAAGACGCTGCCCATCGAACCGCCCATAAATTCAAAATTACAGGCTGCGATTTCAAATGGCAAGCCTTCGATGCTGGCGCTACCGCTCATCACAACATCGTTAGTGCCAGTGCGTTCGCTGGTGGCAGCTAATTTCGCTTCGTAATTATCTTTGGGGCTAACAAAGCCCAAAATGTCGATCCCTTGTAGATCAGCATCATATTCGACGAATGAATCAGCATCAGCCAAAACTTCAATCCATTCGCGTGAGCTAATCCGCGAGTGATAGCTGCATTTTGGACAGACTTTTAAGGCATCATTGAATTGTTTTTGATAGGTCAATTCGCCACAATTGGCGCATTTGGCCCAAACATTATCTGGTATTTGTTGCTCACGCCGCGAAGACGTGAAGGGTAACGGCGCACGCCGAAAAAAATCTTTCAAATCGGAACCTCCACGGTCATTTTTGAGCCGTATTGGGATTATAGCATAGCACGCAGTGCGTCATGGACGGCTGTTTTTGAACCATTTCAGTTTCTCCCATGGCGCTAAAAAGATCCCAAAGGTTAGCCCAAATGCGCCGAATGGCTGATATAAGAGCCATACTACTAAAATAATTCGATGTTTCCAGCCAACAATCTGCTTGACCAGTACGGGGCGTTGTCCTTCAAAAAAACATTGCTCAGGGCTATTTTTGCTGCTTGGGCTGTAACGGCTGCTCTCAAAATTATGAGCTTGAGCATACGTTTGGCAAATGCGCTCGAAATAGTAAAACTTCATCAATAATGCTGGCCCAATCAGCAAACTTGCTAATAGAATGATAAACAGGCTTAGTCGCACAACACATGTTCGTTGATGAGGGTATCGCATAACTTGCTTCCTTATAATAGTTAATCTACCAGACGGAGCATGGTTCGGCGAGCTTACTTGGGCTAAAACTTTACTTAATTTAACATAACTGTTAACAATTCAATCGCAATTGATTAAACCAAGCAGCCTAGGCTAGCTCTGTGACCCATCATCACCAGAGGAGCCAACGCTATGACGCTTGCAACGATCAGCAGCACGACCCCACGTTTAACGGTTAAGTGTGCCACGACGAGCGCCGAAATTGAGCAAGCGCTGCGCTTGCGCTATCGCGTTTTTGTTGAAGAAGCCAATAACTCGCGACTTTGGAACGACCATGGGCTTGAATATGATGTGTTTGATCAATGGTGCGACCATCTCTTAGTTATCGACCAAAATTGTGACCAAGTGGTCGGCACCTATCGTTTATTGCCTGGCGAACGGGCACTAGCCCATCAAGGCTTTTATTCGCAAACCGAATTTGATCTTGCAAAATTTAGCCATTTAGCCAATGCCTTGGAGCTTGGGCGCAGTTGTATTGCCGCCGATTATCGTGGCACACGCGCCATTCAAATGCTTTGGGGCGGGATTGCCAACTACCTCGCTGAGCGCCCACATAGCCATTTGATTGGCTGCGCCAGCATGAACCACGATGAATTGCCCGATGTGAGTGCCTTGTATAGCATGCTGCGCCAGCATAATGTGATTACCGATCGCTATCATGTGCAGCCTTTAGCTAGTCATCGTATGGCCGATTTGCGTTGTTTGCCCATGACTTGTAGCGAGCGCGAAATGGTGCGGCGCTTGCCACCATTAATTAAAGGCTATCGTTGGATGGGCGCTGAATTAGCGGGCGAGCCAGCCTATGATCCTTTATTTCATACCACCGATTTTTTTGTGGTATTTGAAACCAGCCAAATGACCAAGCGCTATCAACGCCATTTTGCCAGCTCGTATCAAGCGACAGTATGAGGTGGCTATGTATCAATTGCTGGCACATTTGACTGCCCACCCCCAACGTTTGGCGCGAGTACGGCGTTTTGGTGGTTGGCTGCCGCAACAACTGATTATTGCGTTGACATGGCCATTAGCCTTGGGTTTGTATTGGGGGGTGCCGCGCTTACGCCGCCATTTGCAACGCAACTTGGTGTATGTGCTGATCGATGGCTCGTGGCTGTGGCGCACTGGCATTTGTGTGCGCTATCTGCAACATCTGCTGTTGTTGCTCTATGAAGTGATGATCGGGATTGATCGCTTGGCGACGGAGCAGGTGGTGCTGGAAGGCACTGAGCATATTGAAGCAGCCCTGGCTCAAGGGCGTGGCGTGATTCTCTACACGCCGCATCAAGGCAATTTCTTCTATAGCTATTGGCGTTTGGCTCAACACTACAATTGTTTGACGGTTGGCACGGCTGGTAGCCCTGAGTTGCGACCACTCTACGAGCATTTCAATCGTTTGGGCTGTGCAGGCTTTGATTACGATGCAACGTCGCCGCGTGAGTTAATTCGGAGTTTGCGCCAGCATCTCAAAGCCAATGGCGTGGTTTTTTTGCTGGGCGATTTTTGGCGACCGAATTTTCCTGAGGCTAGCTTTTTTGGCTTACAATCACGAACTCCCCAAGGCGCGGCAACCTTTGCACTAGAAGATAATGTGCCAATTGTACCGTGCTACAGCGTGCGTGAAGGCCACCGCCATCGCCTCATTTGCGAAGAAGCTGTGCATTTGGGGCGGAGTTTTAGCCGCCAACAACGCCGCGAGGCCACCGACGAACTCAACGAGTGGATGGCCTCGGTAATTAGCGATAATCCTAGTCAATGGTTGTATTGGTTCAATTGCCAAGAGCGTTGGGAAGGCCATGACCTGCGTTTGCAAGAGCAAAGTGTCGGCCACGTGCTGCACGCCTAGCGCAAAATATAATAGGTTGCACGTTTTTGGCCGATCTTCAAAATCAAGCCCCGATCGACCAAATCCGAGAGATCGCGCCGAATTGTTTCGGGCGAAACATCGGGGCTGAGGTCTTGCAGATCGCGGTTGGTAATGCGGCGATTTTCAGTTAAATAGACCAAAGCTCCGATTTGGCGTTCGTTCAAGCCTAAGGCTTCCCATTTGGCGGTGTCGATCGTGGAATTGCTGGCGACGTTCATGCCTTTGTTGCGCAGGGTTACCAAAAATCCCGCAGCGGTTTCGCGAAATTCGGGTGGTGGCAAGCCTGCGTCGGCCATTTGGCGCTGCATGCGGTCGATGCCATAGCCAAGCCGTTCGATCAAGCCCAAATCGGCCAACACTTGCACCAATGTTTCGTTGCGGCTAAACCGCTCAGCAGCGATATTATCGATCGTGACGTGGCCTGGCAAGCGACCTGGACTATAGACTTCTAGTCGATCAACAAACATGGCAATGCGAATACCCTCGCCACGCACGGTATAATCGCGGTGGGCCACAGCATTAACCAAGGCTTCGCGCACCGCGGCTGGCGGATATTCCGTCCAATCTTCGCGTTCGAGGCCAACCATGCGTGAGCCGCGCCGCATATGTTCGCCCAACCAAAGCTCGGCGCGGCGTACTTGGTCGGGCAAGGTTGTGCGAATATCGACCCGCTCGAATTCATCGCTCATCTCGTTGCCCGTGTAGCGCACCAAAGTCAGCTCGCATTGGGGATAATCGCGCTCGGTGGTGATGCTGAACAGCAACATGCCAGCATTGGTTGGTTGATAGTTGGTTTGGGCATCGCGAACGAGGCAGCCGCGCCGATAGAGCCAACCCATGGGGTCAACATCGGCGGGCGGACCAATGCGGGCCACATACGATTGAATTTTCATCTCGCTCAAATCGCCCATTGTGACGTTTTCGGGCCGCACGCGCTCCCAGCCAACCTCGCCACGCTCGATCAGCAATTGGCGCAACGCATTGGGCGGAATTGGCGCATTGCTCGGGCCTTCGCGGCGCAAATATTTGCCATGTAAACTGTAGACATTCGGCAAACCAGGCGGAACCTCGATCAACAAGACGGTTTGTTGATTGCTGGTAATTTGTTGGGGCAAGGGCAAGACCAGCGGCGGCGTGCAAGCTAGCGCTGCCTCTAACGCTGCCTCTTCTGCTGCTTGAATATCTTGAACACCCTCGACTTTGGGCCTGACTCGCCCACTGATGCCAATGACTACGCTGCCGCCGCCACCATTGGCAAAAGCCACTAAAGTTTCAGCCAAATCTTCAGGCCGAAACCGTTCACGGAAGCAGGCCAGCATTTCGCTTTCGCCGTTTTCAAGTAACTGTTCAAGCATACACAACCCCAAACATTCAATAGGGCTGCAATTATAGCAGATCGAGGCTAGCGCTTGGTTTTGCGTCCGATCAATGTGCGGATTACTGCTTCACTCTCGAACCCTCGCCCACAGCAACAGGCGAGAGAATCATGGTGGAGCGATTCCTCTCGTCTCGCGTGCGAGATGAGGGGGCTAGCTTATAATAGTGGGTTTTAGAGATCCCTCACCCCAACCCCTCGCCTCGCTGGGTTTAAG